>JAZSKF010000152.1:0-3408 GCA_045534715.1 Clostridia bacterium
CACATAAAATTTTTTGACGATTCACCTCTTCGTGGGGACAATTTTGATGAGCTTGGCCCGAGGTTTAACGATATGTCTGCGGCATATTCGCCACTTTTAAGAGAAAAGGCGACGGAAGCGGCAAAGAAAGAAAACATTCAGCTTAAAGAAGGGGTATATGCATTTATGCCCGGTCCCAGCTATGAAACTCCGGCAGAAATAAAAATGCTCTCGATTTTGGGTGCGGATGCAGTTGGTATGTCCACCGTTCCGGAGGTTATTTCTGCGGCGCATTGCGGTATGGAAGTGCTGGGAATCTCCTGCATAACCAATATGGCGGCAGGAATATCGGAAAATCCTTTATCCCATGAGGAAGTAAAAGTGGTTGCACAGGAAAATGCAGAAAAAATAAAAGGACTTCTAAAAAGCATTATAACTATAATATAACGAGGTATAAATATGGGGTTATTATATGACATCAAAGCAATAAAAGAACGTGACCCGGCGGCAAAAAGCGGATTTGAAGTTTTTCTTCTTTACCCCGGACTTCACGCTATTATGTGGCACAGACTTGCACACGGACTTTACAAAATAAAATTCTTCTTTCTTGCAAGGCTTGTGTCCCAGCTTGTCAAATTTTTTACAGGGATAGAAATTCATCCCGGTGCAAAAATCGGCAGAGGTGTGTTCATCGACCACGGAACAGGCGTGGTGATAGGTGAAACTGCTGAAATTGGCGACGGGTGTACAATATACCAGAATTCCACAATGGGCGGAACAGGAAAAGAAACAGGCAAACGCCACCCCACGCTTGGCGCAAACGTTATGGTGGGCGCCGGTGCAAAAGTGCTTGGTCCGATAAATGTCGGCGAAGGGTCAAAAATTGCAGCGGGTGCGGTTGTTTTAAGCGATGTTCCGGCAGGGTCCACCTGTGTGGGCGTTCCAGCAAGGATTGTGCGGATAGACGGAATAAAAACAGCAGAGCTTGACCAGATTCATCTTCCCGACCCTGTTTCTATGGAACTTTGCAGGATGAACGTTGAGCTTGAAAGAATAAAAAAACAGTTGCAACAGAGCAACGGAGGGGAGGACAAACAATGAAACTTTATAACAGTATGACAAGAAAAAAGGAAGAATTTGTTCCTATAGAAGAGGGCAAGGTGAGCATGTACTCTTGCGGCCCCACCGTGTATAACTATTTTCACATAGGAAATGCAAGACCATTTATCATATTTGACACTCTTCGCAGATATTTTGAATATACCGGAATGAAAGTTAAATTCGTTCAGAATTTTACAGATATAGACGATAAAATGATTAACAAGGCAAACGAAATGGGCATAACGGTTAAAGAACTTGCCCAGCAGTTTATCGGCGAATATTTCACAGATGCCGAGGGGCTTGGAATAAAAAAAGCAACAGTTCATCCTTGCGCAACCGACAATATTGATGCCATAATAAACATTGTTAAAAAGCTGGAAGACAAAGGTTTTGCCTATGAGGTTGACGGCGACGTTTATTTTTCCACAAAAAAATTTGCCGAATATGGCAAACTTTCCCACCAGCCGCTTGACGAGCTTGAGTCGGGCGCAAGAATAGGCGTTGACGAAAGAAAAAACGACCCGATGGATTTTGCTCTCTGGAAAAAACAGAAACCGGGCGAACCGGCATGGGAAAGTCCGTGGGGTATGGGCAGACCGGGCTGGCATATTGAATGTTCTGCAATGGCAAACAAGTTTTTGGGCGAAACCATTGACATTCACAGCGGTGGAAAAGACCTCATTTTCCCTCACCACGAGAATGAAATTGCACAGAGCGAATGTGCAAACGGCAAACCTTTTGCACGCTACTGGCTGCACAACGGCTATATAAACGTGGACAACCAGAAAATGTCCAAATCGCTCGGAAACTTTTTCACTGTTCGTGACGTTGCAAAAGAGTATGACTATGAAGTTATAAGATTTTTTATGCTTTCAGCACACTACCGCAACCCGATAAACTTTTCAAAAGAGCTTATCGAACAGGCAAAAAGTGCACTTGGCAGAATATACACCTGTCTTGAAAATCTGCAGTTTTTGTTTGACGGCGGTCTGGAAGGCGCACCGTCAGCTGCTGAAAATGAAGATTTTAACGAAATTGCAGCATTTAAACAGAACTTTAAAGATGCAATGGATGACGACCTTAACACTGCCGATGCAATCAGCGTAATTTTTGATATTGTTAAAATGGTGAACCTCAAAACTGCAGAGGGAAAATTCACAAAAGAGCATATAAAAAGGATTATAGATTTGATAAAAGAGCTTGGCGGAGTTCTGGGTATTCTGGGAAAAGAAATCAAAAAACCCATCCCTGCAGACATTCAGGAGCTGATAGACAAGCGGACAGAAGCAAGAAAAAACAAAGATTTTGCCGAATCGGACAGAATCCGCGATTTGCTTCTTGAAAAGGGCGTAACCTTAAAAGACACACGCGAGGGTGTGCAGGTAATTTTTTCATAAGGAATGATTTTATGACAGATTTTTCGCAATACGGTGCGCTTGCGCTTGCATATATGGGCGACTGTGTTTATGAAATAAAAGTGCGAGAGTTTTTGATGAAACAGGCAAATATGCCGGTGAACACTCTTCACAAAATGGCAAAAAAATATGTTTCTGCAGCTTCGCAGAGCAAATATATGGACAAGCTTATGCCTCATCTGACAGAAGAGGAGGAAAGTGTGTATCACCGTGGCAGAAATGCAAAACCGCACACCACACCAAAAAATATGACCCTGGCAGATTATAAAAAAGCAACCGGACTTGAAGCGCTTATGGGCTATCTTCATCTCGCCGGGAAAGAGGACAGGGTTGACCAGCTTATGAAAATAATATTTGAAGAAAGCGACGAACAGTAGTTCGTCGCTTTTATGTTTCTTCTCCCACGCCTAAAATATGAATTATCCTCACTTTCTCATAATCATAGGTGGAAAGAGGGCGATTTCTTACGTCGTTGCTGTGAGCAGTGACAAGGATGCGTCTTGCGCCTGAGTATCTTTGGCGCAGAGCCGTTACCAGCATGGCGTGAGTATAATTTTCCCCGTCAAAGCTGAGCTGCACCACATCTCCCGGCAAAGCCCGGTCAAGCTCCACCTCTTCTCCGTAAGGACCGGGACCTTTGTTTGAAATGAGAAAATCATACAGAAACTGAACTCCTGTCCAGGAGGGGCTTCTGTCGTCAGGAGAAATAAAATACCACCCGAAAGTGGGCTCAAAGTTCATAACTCCGCTGCCTGCATAAAGTGCCTGGGACACAAAATTTGTGCAATCTCCGCCAAGTTCCGAAAAATCGTAATATACAGGGTTGCGCCTGAAAGCCCAGAGAAGCGCATATAAAACGGCAAGCTTGCGATTATATATCATAAAAAAACACCAAGTCGGATCGTAGCCATGT
>JAZSKF010000021.1:0-2552 GCA_045534715.1 Clostridia bacterium
GGAAATTCGGGCAATTTTTTTTCTTTAAACAACATGTGGTTAATGATTTTCTTTTGTTCATCTGAAATGGATAAATGTTCTTCGCATATATATGAAACCCCATACTTTTGGTGTATTTCAAAAAGAAGCTCCGAAATATTCTTGCCGGTTTTACAAATCATTTCAATAAGAAGCAGAGAGGCAAAAATACCGTCTTTGCCGTTAATGTGACCTTTTATGGTAAGACCGCCGCTTGATTCTCCGCCTATAACGGCCTCTGTTTTTACCATATTTGGAACAATATATTTAAAACCGACCGGAACTTCGTGGCACTGGCAGCCGAAATCTTTTGCAATTTTGTCAAGCAAATGAGTAGTTGCAAGATTTCTCACTACATCACCCTGCCAGTTTTTGTATTTAAGAAGATAATAGTAGAGCAAAACCAAAATCTCGTTTGGGTGAATAAAGCTGCCGTCGTTGTTTATTATTCCAAACCGGTCGGCATCACCGTCGGTTGCTATACCTATATCATATCCGCCTTTTGTAACTGATTCTGCAAGGGTTGAAAGGGCCTCTGCGGAAGGAGAAGGGAGTTTGCCGCCAAACATGGTATCATGTCGGTCGTTTATTACATCCACATCACATCCGGCAGCAAGTAAAATTGTTTGCAAAGAAGTTTTTGAAACCCCAAACATTGGATCGAGAAGAATTTTGAGTTTTTTTTCGGAAATGGCAGTCATATCAAGCTTTTTGACAATGCTATCAATATAGTCGCTAAAAGGATGTATTATTTTGATAATATCCTTTTTAACTGCACTGTCAAAGTTCATCTGTTTTATTTTTTCCACACTACAACTAATTTCTTCAATGGAAGTTGTTACAGATTCATTCGCATCACAACCACCCTCGGTGAACAGTTTTATTCCGTTATACACGGCAGGGTTATGGCTCGCAGTAACCGCAATGCCGTATTTGCAGCCATAAGCTTTAACAGCATACATTATGAGTGGTGTGGGAGCGTTGTTTGGTATGTAATAAACATTGATGTTGTTTGCGGCAAAAACCTCAGCAAGCCACATAGCACCCATATCCGACATAAAACGCCTGTCAAAACCAATGACAATTTCACCCGCGTTTTCGCTTTTCATTTTTATAGAAAGTGATTGAGCTAAAAGCGTGATGTTGTTTTTTGTAAACCCGTCTGCTATAATATCACGCCAACCGCTTGTTCCGAATTTAAACATGGGCACTGCCTCCAGGATATAAAAATTCTTTTGACATTATATCACACAAGACAAAAAATGTAAATATTATAATTAAATCTTTACAAAATTTGTATCTTTATTGTATAATAAAAAAGAGGTGACTAAAATGGAATCTAATGTAATAGCATTTCCGGGACTTGGAATAGGTCCATTTAGCTTAAACAGGGTTGCTTTTTCATTGTTTGGGAAAGACATATACTGGTATGGAATTATAATTGTTCTCGGTATAGCGGCAGCATATCTGTATGCTCTTAAACAGTCCAAAAAAGAGGACATAAAAGAAGACGTCCTTACAGACCTTATTATTTGGGGAACGCCTGCGGCTATAATTTGTGCCAGAATTTATTATGTTGTTTTTTCATGGAGTTCTTATAAATACGATCCCATCAGTGTGTTTAAAATATGGGAGGGTGGAATTGCAATTTTTGGCGGAGTAATTGGTGCTTTTGCTGCAGGTTTTATCTATTGCATATGCAAAAAAATATCCTTTATGAAAATTGCAGACATTGCCGCACCCTCTTTTCTGATTGGACAGGCAATAGGTAGATGGGGTAATTTTGTTAACGTTGAAGCATATGGCTCCCAGACAACGCTTCCGTGGGGCATGGAAATTGTTGCACGGAGTATGGTTGTGCACCCCACCTTTTTGTATGAGTCGTTATGGAATTTAGCAGGGTTTACAATACTGATGTTCTTAAAAGACAGAAAACCTTTTGAAGGGTTTGTTTTCTGGGCATATCTTTTATGGTACGGTTTGGGTAGAGTCTGGATTGAAGGATTAAGAACAGATAGCCTTATGCTTGGCAACTTAAGAATTTCCCAGTTTGTTTCAATTGTATGTATCATTGTGTCGCTTGCTGTGATAATACTCAAATGGAAAAATGACAGTGTAAAATTAAAATAAACAAAAGCTCGATAGAAACCTATCGAGCTTTTGTTATTGAACTAACTATTTTGTCAAGTTCTGCTGTCGTTAAATCGGTTGCAACTATTTTAAATTGATGGTTTTCATCAGAAATAAAATGTACTTGGGTAACATTTTCATCTTGGAAAAGAACAACTTTTTTTCCATTGATAAATTGAATGTTGCCGTCAGGGAGTGACGGGTCTGCTACATTCAGTGAAATTTCGATATCAAGGCTGCGGGCGCCGGAAGAAAGGTAGCTCAGAGTATATGTTTCTGTATTAAGGATGTCGTCTTCGCTAAAAGAGGGGGACAGGTCTTCTGGAAGATTTATACTGTCTAAAGAAATGCCTGCTTGGGCAATAGCTTCGCCGATTGTGATTTCTTTTGCTATGGAATAGCGT
>JAZSKF010000030.1:0-1914 GCA_045534715.1 Clostridia bacterium
TTGACCGCATCAGATTTGGTTATGTTATAGACTTTTTCGATTTCCGTCTGATAAATTTTGCCGTTTTCAATGTGGCAGACATTTTTGTGTGCGTTGGCGCGGCACTTTTTATCTTTTTGCTTATTTTCTCCAAGGACGGAGATATTTTATAAGGAGGTTTTTGGATGTTGCTTGTGGTAAGCGAAGAATTTGCCGGTCTCAGACTGGACAAGTTTTTGTCTGAAACAACAGACCTTTCACGTTCATATATTGCAAAGCTTGCCGCAGAGGGTATGATTTTTGTCGGAGGAAAGACGGCAAAAGTAAGTCTCAGGCTTAAAACGGGCGACGAGGTTTCCTTTTCTCTGCCCGAACCCACGCCTGACACTGCCCTTGCACAGGACATACCTCTTGACATTGTGTATGAAGACAGTCATCTGCTTGTTGTAAACAAACCGCAGGGTATGGTTGTCCACCCGGCGGCAGGAAACAGCAGCGGAACTCTTGTCAATGCACTTTTGCATCACTGCGGGGACAGTCTGTCGGGAATCGGCGGTGTTGCCCGCCCGGGAATTGTCCACAGAATTGACAAAGATACCAGCGGTCTTCTTCTTGTTGCAAAAACAGACAAAGCACACCTTGGTCTTGCTTCCCAGATAAAAGAACACTCTCTCACAAGGAAATATATAGCTCTTGTCCACGGTCATTTAAAAGAAACCGAGGGTACCATAGAAGGTCCGATAGGCAGAAGCACCAAGGACAGAAAAAAGATGGCCATAAACTATGACCACGGTCGCGAGGCAACAACCCACTACAAAGTTTTGGAAGAGTTTGACAGATATTCGCTTTTATCTTTAAAGCTTGAAACGGGACGAACTCACCAGATAAGAGTTCACATGAGCTCGCTCGGTCACCCTGTTGCATGCGACCCTGTTTACGGAGTAAAAAAAGAACCTCTTTCGGCAAACGGTCAGCTTCTTCACGCGGCAACAATAGGTTTTGTTCACCCCATTTCACAGGAGTATATGGAATTTTCCGCTCCCCTGCCTGATTATTTTGAAAAAATAGTAAGCAAATTAAAAAAAGCGTAAATAAAAGATTTTGGGTGAAAAATTAAGCTTTAATCAGCTAATTTAAATTTTTCGCCCATTTTTATTATTGAATTTCTACTTCCTATGGTTTAGAATATGCTCATAAGGTCAAAGATAGTCAAAGTCGAAAAGAGGTGCTTTTTGTGAATATTTCAGATATTATAGAAAAATTTATAAACGAGCGTATTGCGGGAAGTGACGGGTATGCGGAAATTCGCAGAAACGAGCTTGCGGAGCACTTTGGTTGTGTTCCCTCCCAGATAAACTATGTAATTTCAACCCGGTTTACCAGCGAGCGCGGTTATGTTGTGGAAAGCAGACGCGGTGGCGGCGGGTACATTTCCATAAAACGTATTGTTCATCCGTCCGACAACATTGTTATGCACGTTGTGAATTCCATAGGAGAAAAAATTGATTTTGCCTCTGCAAAAGCAATAACTTGCAATTTGTGGGAATATGATGTTATAACCGAGCGTGAAGCGGCAATAATTATATCAGCACTCAGTGACAGGAATTTTGCTTCGCTTAAGGGGCCAAAAGATTTCTTACGTGCGCAGCTTTTTAAATCCATGCTGATGCAGCTCAATTAGAAAGGAGAGCATTAAAATGATTTGTCCAAAATGTTTAAAAAGAGAAGCCAACGTGTTTTTTTCACGAAATATAAACGGAAAAAAAGAAGAATTTAAGGTGTGCGAGGTTTGTGCAAAGGAAATGGGTCTTTTTGGCAGCCCCGACCTGCTGCTTGATATGAGCGATCTTATCAGCGGGTTTATGGGAAAGGGGATTGCTCCCTCCCTCACTAAAGACACAATTTGTCCTACTTGCGGCATGAGCCTTTCGGAAC
>JAZSKF010000125.1:0-1810 GCA_045534715.1 Clostridia bacterium
GGCGGTTTTGTTGAGATAGTAACAATGAAATAGGAGGCCAAAATGATTCTTGATTTAATTTTTGTTGTCATTATTATCTTAAGTGTAATTTACGGAAAGAAAAAAGGCATAATAAAAACAGCGCTGGGATTATCTTCAACACTTGTAAGCATAGTTGCTTCCCTTCTTCTTTATAATCCGTTTATGAAGTTTGTGGAGGCAAACGAGAAGGTAAGCGGGTGGATAGTTGAAATCAAATCAAAGATTGCAAATGCAGTTTTACCCTCCATCAGTATAGCTCCAGGAGAGGAAACTCCTGAGTTTTTAAAATACATACTGACGGGCGAGCTTCTGGAAAAGGGAAACAATGCGATAGCACGCGCAGTTGCAGACGCTGTTGTTTATATATTCATTATTTTAACGTTTATAGTTATAATCAAACTGCTTGTCAGCATTTTGTTCAAACTTTTAAACGCCACGGCAAAACTGCCTGTCATCAAACAGGCTAACGGACTTGTGGGAGCACTGCTTGGTCTTGCTATTGGTGTTATAGGTTGTTTTGTTGTTGCAGCTCTTTTAACTGTTTTTATGGGCAACGGAAGCTGGATAGCAACCAGCCTTAAAAGCTCCTACTTTGCAAAATATTTCTTTGAAACAAACTTTTTGCTTAACAAACTATTTTAGATAAAACCTCGAAAGGACGAAACAAATGGGACTTTTTAATCCAAACTATGATAAGCCGGGTGTGGGCGTAAGAAAAGATGAACCGGAAAAAAAAGGTGCAGCACTCTATTGGGAACTGTTTTCAAGAAAATGGAGAAGCTATATTGTTCTCAACATTTTGTATGGAGTAACATGTATCCCGGCATTTTTCTACTATTTGATAATTGTCAGCGGACTTATGTCGCCGGGAGAGGGTTCTTCAGCAATGAAAGAACTTATGTCAATTTCCGGAATGATAGCTGCGTTTATGGTACTATTTTTTTCGGGAAGCCCGTTTAAATCAGGTTTTTGCTATGTAATGAGAAATTTTGTCCGCCAGGAGCATGCATGGACCGTAGGCGATTTTTTTGGGAAAACTTTTGAAAACTTCAAACAGTCTATTGCCGCATTTCTGATAGACACTGTTGCAGGAACAGCGATGTTATTTTCAATAAAATATTATTTTGTTGCGTCGCAGACAAATAAATGGATGGCAATTTTGTTTGCAGTTGTAATATGCATAATGGTGTTATATGTAATTATGCAAAGCTTTTTGTGGCAGATGATGGTTACCTTCAAACTTAACCTTGCAACTCTGTATAAAAACTCTTATTTGCTTTCAATGGCGACCATTCCGGTTAATCTTTTAAGTCTTGTTATAAGACTTGCTGTAATAACTTTGCTGTTTTTCTCAAGCTATTTGTCTTATCTTCTTATTTTGGCTGTATTTATTTCGGCAGAAAGTTTGCTTGAGCATATGCTTGCCTATCCAACACTTAAAAAGTTTATGCTTGATAAAGTAGAAAAAAACGAGGTGAAAGAGAATGACAACCCATAACTTAAAGGGAGGGATTGTTCTCACCCATATTCCCGAGCAGAAATTCAAGACGGTTTTATTAAGCCTGAGCATATACAGGCCAATGGGAGAGGAAGCTGCAAAAAACGCACTTCTTGCAAGGGTGTTGAAACACACGTGCAAAAAATATAACGACAAGATAAAACTTGAATCGGAATTTGAAATGTTATATGGCGCAGCTTTGGGAGCCGAAGTGCGCAAATGCGGAGATGTTCAGATTATAAGCTTTCATCTGACATTGCCGTCGGACAAATACACAGGAGAAGCCAGCCT
>JAZSKF010000183.1:0-13601 GCA_045534715.1 Clostridia bacterium
CTTCCTAAGACCGCTTGGCCTCCGACTTATTACCAAAAGTGAAAATACTGCCGGAGTCTGATGATGAAGAATATTTAATTGTTCTTTCATATCCCTCTTGTGAAAAGGTTGTAGATATACTGTCTATGGTGCCCTGCTCGGTTGTTATTTCAAAGTGTGGCAGGATTAAAGACTCAAATTTTTCAAGAACAATGCAGATATCTTCTTTGGATATAAACCGCCACGGAGCAAAATAATTTATATCTTCCAGGGAAAAAATCTTTTTATGGTAGAGCGCTGAATAGAAAGATATGTATTCCGGGTCGATATATGTGTCGCCGGGCAGTTTTTCTGTCGTCGGTTCAATGCCGTGGGCAAGAGCCATCCATTTCACAAAATTCTGTGCGGAAACGGAAGCGGAACGGTGAATGTCGGATGGGTAAACGGAATAAGCCTGGATAAATTCGTTTCGGCTTATAAGCCCCTCTTCAAGAGCAAGGATGAAATAACCGTCCGCCCAGGACAAACTGTCATATTCGCCAAGTCCTGCTTTTGCGCGGGCGCCAACGTCATGTGACAAACGTGTGGCAAGCTCTTCTTTTCCGCAACTGCCAAAAATTATTTTAAGAGCAATAGCGTTGGAAACAGGCTGGTCGGGCAGGAACATTCCCTCTCTGGGAGGAGACATAATGCCGAGGGCGACCAGAAGTTCAGCAGTTAAGCGGTTGTCTCCCTTTTCGACATCGCTGAAAGATGTAACATTTAAAAGATTTTGGGAATTGCCGCTTGATACAAGCACTGCTTCGGAAGCCTGTGCGGTAAATCCGAAAATCATTATAAACAATAAAAATAAAATAAAACGTTTAATGGTACTCACCTACTTGGGAAATTACATTTTTTCAGGAGCAGAAACTCCGAGAAGGGAAAGAGCGAGAGACAGTGTTTGTTTAACTGTCTGTGTGAGTTTTAGTCTTGCCTGCATAAGCTTTTTGTCGTCAATCATAACATGGCAGGCGTTATAGAATGTGTGGAAAGAGGATGCAAGCTCGCAGGTGTATCTGGTAAGTCTTGTTGGGTCGAAAGTTTGAGCTGCCAGACGGATTTCTTCCGGATACATAGCAAGTGTTTGCATCAGAGATATTTCCTCATCAGTGTTGAGCAGAGAGAAATCTATGTTGTCGCAGGATTCAGGAGTCACGCCGTCGTCACTTAATCTGCGTAAGATACTGCATATTCTGGCGTGTGCATACTGCACATAGAAAACAGGATTGTCGCTTGACTGTTCTGTTGCAAGGTCAAGGTCAAAGTCAAAGTGGCTATCTGCTGCACGGAGATTAAAGAAAAATCTTGTAGCGTCCACACCAATATCTTCCAGGAGGTCGGACAGTGTTATCATTTCTCCTGTACGTTTTGACATTTTAACGGGTTTGCCCTCTTTAACAAGACGAACAAGCTGCATTAAAATTACGTCAAGTTTGTCCGGACAAACCCCGATAGCCGCCATAGCCGCTTTCATACGGGCAACGTGGCCATGATGGTCTGCCCCCCAGATGTTTATTACCTTGTCAAATCCTCTTACTAAAAATTTGTTGCGGTGATATGCAATGTCCACTGCAAAATATGTCGGAAATCCGTTTTCGCGGATTAAAACGTCGTCTTTGTCAAGACCAAAATCGGTAGATTTAAGCCACAGAGCGCCATCCTTTTCATAGGTGTGGCCCTTTTCTTTTAAAAGCTCAATGGTTTTTTCAACATCGCCGCTTTCATAAAGCGAGGTTTCCCTGAACCATACATCATAGTTTATGCCATAGTTTTTAAGACCGGTTTCAAGGCCTGCGATGTTTTTCTCCATCGCATAGGCAGTGAAAGCCTTTTTGCGTTCTTCTGACGGAACGTCAACATAAGACTTGTCCTGCTGAGCGATAAAGTTTTTCATGTGGGAGATAATGTCTGAACCGTGATATCCGTCTTCCGGAAACTCCACGGAATCCTCCCCCAGAACAAGCTGCAGGTATCGTGCTTCAAGGGATTTGCCCAGTTTTTCAATCTGTGCACCGGCATCATTGAGATAGAACTCTCTTGTAACGTCATAACCGCAAACATCAAGCACTGCGGCAAGACTGTCACCCAGTGCACCGCCGCGGGCATTTCCCATATGCATGGGACCTGTCGGGTTTGCGCTTACAAATTCTATCATAATTTTTTTGCCGTCACCCACATTTTGTTTGCCGTAATCGTCGCCCATTTTTTCTGCAAGGCAAACAGCGTCATAGAGATAATCATTTTTAAGAGTGAAATTGATAAATCCCGGGCCGGCAAGCTCTGCTTTTTCAATATATGTTCCGCTAAAATCCATGCGGTTTATTATTTCAGCGGCAATATCTCTCGGCGCAAGCTTTGCGGGTCTTGCAAGAAGCATTGCGGCATTAACCGCAAAATCACCGTGAGCTTTTTCTCTTGGTTTTTCAATTACAAAATCGGGACAGGTAGTTTCAATCCCCTTGTCGGTAATAAAACTGTTTATTGCTTTTTCTGTAACCTGTCTTATTTCAGATGTCACTTTAATGATTACGTTGTCCATTGTTTATTTTATCCTTTCGCATGGTGTATATTTTAGTGTAAAAACATTTTCAGAACAATCGCCGCCAAAATCAAGGTTGTATATAATAACAATTTCGCCGCTGTCTGCGAGAAGCGAAGAGCTGACTTTTTTGGTGTTTATAGTTAAAGGAAAAGAGCCGTAGGGGGTGGAGTAGTTGCTCGAAAAAGTTTTCCCGGGCGAGAAAACCATCAGAGAATTTATTCCGCCACTGCGGGAAAGTTCAATCCGGTCTTCTTTTATTTTGACAACCGAAAGGGTTCCTGAAAGGCCGGAAGAGTCATCTTCTCTGTAGGACAAACACACAAGACCGTCTTTTGAAAAAAGGGTTCCCGAAAAATTTTGAGACATTCTTTCGATAGGGTCTCCCGCACATCGTCTTTCCGAGTTTATTTCAATATTTACAAATTTTTTCATGGAAAAATCCCTCTGCAGAGTTAGAAATTTTCAATATCGATTTTGGCAACCTTTCCGCAAATTTCACGGCAAAGGAACATGCCACCCAGCTTTTCAAAGGTCCCGGGCGAATCGCTGACATAAAAACTGTAGTTTGCTTGGGCAGAATCTCCACAAAGATTTTCTTCTTTAAGAAACTCTTTGAGATAAAGGGCGGTTTCAAGGCCGGGATCTATAAGAGTTACTTCCGGTCCCATAATATCAGCGATAAGTTCTCTTATTAGAGGATAGTGGGTACATCCCATAATGAGAGTGTCCACATTTTCTGATTTTATCTCTTTTAGGTACTCTTCGGCTATAATTCTTGTTGCCTCGTGGTTTATAAAACCGTTTTCAACAAGGGGAACAAAAAGCGGACAGGCTTTTGAAACAACAAATACATCCTCTTTTATAAGCCGGATTTCCTGTTCGTATTTTCCCGAGAAAACAGTGCCGCTGGTACCTATTATGCCGATTCTATTTGATTTTGTTGCCTTTGCGGCAGCCAGAGCAGCAGGTTTTACAACCCCCGTGATCGGCAAATCAAAACTGCTTTTTAAATGGTCAATTGCAATTGAACTTACTGTTCCGCAGGCAATAACCACAGCTTTGATATCAAGGCTTTTAAGGAAGTTTACATCATCCACGGAGTATTTTATTATTGTTTCGGGAGAACGGGTGCCATAGGGTACTCTGCCGGTATCTCCGAAATATACAACGTTTTCTTTTGGAAGAGTTTTCATAACCTCTTTAACGCAGGTGAGCCCGCCGAGGCCTGAATCAAAAATTCCAATTGGTCTGTTATCCAAGAATTAACACCTCTTAAAAATTTACTATATTTCTTCTGGCGCTGACGCTTGCAACAAGGCCGACAGCTATCATATTTGTCACCATAGACGACCCTCCGTAACTGAGGAAAGGAAGGGGGATGCCGGTAACCGGCATAACGCCAATGCACATGCCTATGTTTTCAAATATCTGGAAAAGAAACATCGAACCTATGCCAATGGAAAGATATTTTCCATAATCTGTTCTTGCATCTTTTGCAGTTAAATAACATTTCACAACCAACGCAAAAAGGAGAGTTATGGTTATAAGACAACCGACAAAACCAACCTCTTCTCCTATTACACCAAAAATAAAGTCGGTGTGTTTTGCAGGGAGAAGTCCAAGCTGAGTTTGCGTTCCCGAGTATATGCCGCTGCCCAAAAATTCTCCGCTGCCCACAGCTATTTTAGATTGCATAACCTGATAGCCTGCGCCGGCAGGGTCCCGTTCGGGATTTAAAAAGGACAAAATTCGTTCCTGCTGAAAGGGTTTTAATATGAAAAACCAGGCAACCGGCAAAAAAGCCACAAATGCTCCCGCAAAAGAAAGAAGTGTCCGGTAGTTTATTCCGGCAGCAAAAATCATACAAATAAACATAAATATATAAACCATTGCTGTGCCGTAGTCGGGTTGCATAAGAACAAGCCCTATAAGAACGCCGGCATGAATCAGAAGTCCTATAAAAGGCATGGGGCGATTGATGGAATTACCGGAAGACTCAAGATGCCTTGCAAAAGTGATGGCAAAACCTATTTTTACAAACTCTGACGGTTGAATACCAATGCCGCCAAATCTTATCCAACCTTTTGTGCCGGAATCCTCCACGCCGAAAGCGAGAACAAAAACAAGCAACATCAGGTTGAAAAAGTACCACAATGCGGGACGTTCTTTAAAACGTTCATAGTCAAGAGAGAGCATAACAACAAAACAACAAACACCAATTATGAAAGCTGCTGACTGGACAATAACAAAACGTGAGCCGGAAGGCATGGATTTTGCTGCGCTTGAAATCATAACAATTCCGAAAATTGCCAGAACTGCAGGGAGAAATATAAACGATTTATCTGCCTCTGAAAGCAGTTTTTTTTTGATGCTTATAAATTGAAAATATCCCTCCCAAAATAAAAATATAGAAATATAATATATATTATAACATAAATAATACGAAAAGTCAAAAAAAACATAAAATAAATCTTGACAAAAGAGAGGAAAAGGATTATGATATAAATGAACATTATTTTGTTAATTTGTAACAAATGAACCCGGATTATAACATTGCAGGGGAGAAATGGATATGCAAAGAAGAATAGACGCGGTTAATGCCTATATTCAGGAGCATGACGAGGTTGCACTTGCCGAGCTTGCTGCTTTTTTGCCGGATGTTTCCACTATGACGTTAAGAAGGGATCTTGAACAGCTTGAACAAGCGGGTGAAATCATTCGCATAAGAGGCGGTGCAAGGTCAATAAAATCTCTTTCAAAAAGAATGATAAGAGAAGAAAACTACACAAGGCGTATGCAGGAAAACCCTGAAGGCAAATTACTTATAGGTAAAAAAGCTGCAAAGCTTTTGACCGAAAATGAAAATATCTATATAGACTCCGGAACAACGGCGATGTGTCTGGCGGAGAATATGCCGGACATTCCTCTGTCGGTGCTGACGGGAGCTCCGAATGTTGCAATCGAGCTTACAAGACGCAAGAAAATGGAGATTACAGTGATTGGTGGTCAGCTTTCCAGAGAAAACTTTTCAGTTTCCGGAATGGTGAGCGTCGATTTTGTAAAAAACACCAACATACACACAGCTTTTATGTCTACAAGTGGCTATGCACAGGAAAGTGGTTTTACAGCAGGTAACTTAAATGAATGTGAGGTAAAAAAAGCGGTTATCAGCAAGGCGAAAAGAGTTGTTCTTATGATGGACAATACCAAGATTGACAAAACGCATATGTTTACTTTTGCAGGGCTTGACGATATTGATGTTATTGTATCAGATGCTTCGCTTCCGGTACATATTGTCAAGGCGGCAAAAGAAAAAGGTATAAAAATAATTTAGCAGAAAGGCGAGAAAAATGAAAACTACAGCAGTAAGAATTTATGGTGAAAAAGACTTAAGACTTGAAACTTTTGAACTGCCGCAGATTAAAGAAGACGAAATACTCGTTAAGATTATTTCCGACAGTATTTGCATGTCTTCACACAAAGCGGCTATACAGGGCGGAAAACATAAAAGAGTGCCTGACAATGTTGCAGAAAACCCTACAATCATTGGTCACGAATTCTGTGGCGAAATTGTTGAGGTAGGCAAAAAATGGCAAAAGGACTGGAAAGTCGGCGATAAATTTACCATGCAGACTGCACTTAATTATAAAGGTAGTCTTGATGCCCCGGGATATTCTTTTAATTATGTTGGCGGAGATGCTACATACGCAGTTGTTCCTTTTATGGTTATGGAACAGGACTGTCTCATCAGATATAACGGAGATGCATTTTTCTACGGTTCTCTTTCAGAACCCATGAGTTGTATAGTTGGTGGTTTCCATGCAAACTACCACACCAAAGCAGGAAGCTATGTTCATGAAATGGAAATAGTAGAAGGCGGAAAATGTGCTATCCTTGCAGGAGTTGGTCCTATGGGGCTTGGTGCGATTGACTATGCAATTCATGCCGACAGAAAACCGTCACTTCTTGTTGTTACAGACATTGACGATGCAAGACTTGAAAGAGCAGCACAGCTTCTGACTGTTGAAGAAGCAAAGAAAAATGGTGTTGAACTTAAATATGTGAACACTGCAAAAGTTGACAACCCTGTTGAATATTTAAAAGAAATTTCGGGCGGCACAGGGTATGACGACGTATTTGTTTTTGCGCCAGTAAAACCTGTTGTTGAGCAGGGAGATGCTATACTCGGCAAAGATGGTTGTCTTAACTTCTTTGCAGGTCCTACAAACCCTGAATTCAAAGCTGAATTCAATTTCTATAATGTACACTACGCTTCGACTCATATTGTTGGTACAAGCGGTGGTAACACAGCGGATATGAGAGAATCGATAGCTCTTATGGAACAGGGAAGAATTAACCCTGCTGCTATGATTACACATATCGGCGGTCTTAATACAGTTATTGATACAACACTTAACCTCCCGAACATTCCGGGCGGTAAAAAACTTGTTTATACACATAAAGATATGCCGATGGTTGCAATAGCTGACTTTGCAGAGCTTGGCAAAACAGACAAGTTCTATGCAGACCTTGCGGAAATTGTCGCAAAAGCAAATGGTCTCTGGTGCAAAGAAGCGGAAGACTATGTACTTAAAAATGCAAAGGATATAGAAGAGGTGTGAAAATGGGCTTTTATGAAGGATTTGACAAGGAAAGAGCAGCATATATTGCTCCCTCAATAAGAATGTTGCTTGGCAAAAGGGGTTACAGCGTAAAAACGCTTGCAACAGAAAAAAACTATGATTTAACCGGCAAAAAAGCGGTGACTGTGAAAAAATATGATGATATTGAAGAGCAGTACAGCGCAATCCAAAAAGCCATCAACGAGTACAACTCGAAAAACGGTGAGATGCCGGTCTACGTGGCAGTAGAAGATTTTGCGACTTTTGCGGCAGGTGCAAGCAAAAAAGAGGCAAACGCAAATGCTGACAAACTGCTTGGCGGCAATGGCGAATTTGCTTCCACAACCTGCTATGAAAGAATTGCCGACAAAATTATAATAGTAACAGGCAGCGCACAGGGATTTGGTCAGGGTATTGCCGAAGAGCTTTTAAAGGCAGGCGGCTGTGTTGTAATAGCTGACCTTAACTTTGAACTTGCAGAGAAAAACTGTGCAGAACTTGCAAAAATCTACGGCGAAAGAATTATGCCCTGCAAGGTTGACGTTGATACGGATGATTATACAGAAGAGATAGAAATAGATGATGTTCTTGAGTTTGGCGGACTTGATACATATGTTAACAATGCAGGTATTGCAAAAGCAGGAAATCTTGAGGAAATGACTCTTCAGACTCTTGAATTTACAAACAAAGTTAACTACAATGCATATTTCCTCGGTTCAAAATATGCAAGTCGTATAATGAAAATTCAGCACAGATTTGATAAAAACTACTATGCAGACATTGTTCAGGTAAACTCAAAGTCGGGTCTTGCAGGCAACAACAAAAACTTCGCTTATGCGGGCAGTAAATTCGGCAGCATAGGACTCACCCAGAGTTTTGCACTTGAACTTGTTGAATATAATATAAAGGTAAATTCGGTTTGCCCCGGAAACTATTTTGAAGGTCCACTCTGGTCGGACCCTGAAAAAGGACTTTTTGTTCAATATTTAAATGCTGGCAAAATTCCGGGTGCAAAAACAGTTGCAGATGTTAAAAAGGCGTATGAATCCAAAGTTCCCATGAACAGAGGATGCTGGCCGGAAGATGTTGCAAAAGCTATTTTATATTGTATGGAACAAAAGTATGAAACCGGCCAGGCAATTCCTGTTACCGGCGGACAAATAATGCTTAAATAACTATTAAGGAGGATATATTCATGGCAACAGCAATTCTTATGCCAAAGCAAGGACAGTCAGTTGAAAGCTGTATCATTGCAAAATGGCACAAAAAAGAAGGAGACAGTGTAGCAGTAGGTGATGTTTTATTTACATATGAAACAGACAAAGCTACATTTGACGAAGAAGCAAAAGAAGCAGGCGTAATGCTTGGCATCTTTTTTGAAGAAGGTGATGACATTCCTTGTCTCACACCTGTTTGTGCAATAGGAAACGCGGGCGAAGATATTTCAGCACTTAAACCCGCTGCTGAAGAAGAAGCTCCTGCTGAAGAAGCAACGCCTGCGAAAGCAGAGGCTCCCGTAGTGGTAGCAGCTCCTGTAGAGGTTAAAAAAGAAGCTTCTGATAATGTGTTCATTTCTCCCAGAGCAAAAGCTCTTGCTGAAAAACACAATGTTGATTTCCACTATGCAACAGCAACAGGTCCTAACGGCAGAGTAATCGAAAGAGACGTTCAGGCTATGATAGACGCAGGTCTTATGACAACACCTGCAGCAAGTGGTGCGTTCAGTGCAGATATTCAGGGTACAGGAATCGGCGGAAGAATTTCCGTTAACGATCTTGGTGCAGCTCCTGTGGCAGCAAGCAGTGTAGCTCCGGTAGCTGACTTTGAAGAGGTTAAAACACCTAACATCCGTAAGGTTATTGCAAAAACAATGCATGCATCTCTTTCCGAAATGGCTCAGCTCACACTCAATGCTTCCTTTGATGCTACAGAAATTATGGCATACAGAAGCAAAGTTAAAGCAAGCATGGAAAAAATGGGTCTTGCAAACATCACACTTAACGACCTCGTTATGTTTGCTGTTGCAAAAACTCTTCCTAATCATAAAGATTGTAATGCACACTACCTTGGCGATACAATCAAATTCTTTAACAACGTACATCTTGGTATGGCTGTTGATACTCCAAGAGGACTTCTTGTTCCCACAATTTTTAATGCAAACAACAAATCTTTAAACGAGATTGCTGCAGAAGCTAAAGACCTTGCAGGCAAATGCAAAGAAGGAACAGTTTCTCCCGACCAGCTTACAGGTGGCAGCTTCACAGTTACAAACCTTGGAAGCATGGGCATAGAAAGTTTCACACCTGTTATCAATCCTCCGCAGACATGTATTTTAGGTGTTTGCACAATTGAAACAAAGGTTAAAAATGTTGGTGGCGAATATAAATATTATCCTGCAATGGGACTTTCGCTTACATTTGACCACAGAGCACTTGATGGTTCTCCGGCAGCAAGATTCTTAAAAGAACTTTGCAACAACCTGGAAAACTTCTCAGTTCTTCTGGCGAAGTAATAGGAGGAAAAACAGATGTTATACGATTTAATAGTACTCGGAGGCGGCCCGGGAGGATATCTTGCCGCAGAAAGAGCCGGCCACGCAGGGCTTAAAACTCTTCTTATAGAAAAAAGAGCCGTTGGCGGTGTTTGCCTTAACGAAGGTTGTGTACCTTCAAAAGCACTTTTATACAGTGCAAAAGTTTATGACTATGCAAAACACGGCGAACATTATGGCGTAACAGCTGAAAATGTTAAATTTGACCATGCATTTGCCATGAAGAGAAAAGACAAGGTTGTTTCCACACTTGTTGGCGGAATAAAAATGGGTCTTAAAGCAAACAAAGTAACACTCGTAGAGGGCGAAGGTATGATTATGGGCAGAGATGCCGAAGGCTTCATCCTCAAGGTTGGCAATGATGAATATAAAGGTGCAAAACTTCTTATAGCAACCGGTTCAATGCCTGTTGTACCCCCGATACCGGGCGTTAAAGAAGGCATTGAAAGCGGAATGGTTATGACCAACCGTGAAATCCTTTCAATTCCTGCAATCCCTGAAAACCTCGTTATCGTAGGCGGCGGTGTTATCGGTCTTGAGATGGCTTCATACTTTAACTCTGTTGGCAGCAAGGTAACAGTTATCGAAATGATGCCCAAAATCGCAGGTGCAACAGACGCAGAAATTTCAAATATTCTGCTTAAGAGTTATCAGGAAAAAGGCGTTGAATTCAAACTTGGCTGCAAAGTTGTTGAAGTAACAAAAGACAGTGTTAAATATGAACAGGACGGCAAAACTGTCAGTGTAAAAGCAGACAAAGTTCTTCTTTCCATCGGCAGACGTCCGGTAACTCAAGGTATCGGCCTTGAAAACATCGGAGTTGCAACCGAAAGAGGCGCAATTGTTACTGACAGATACAGCAAAACAAATGTTGCAGGCGTTTATGCAGCAGGCGACGTTAACGGTAGAATGATGCTTGCACACGTTGCTTACCGTGAAGCTGAAGTTGCAATCAACAACATTCTCGGCAAAAAAGATATTATGAGATATGACGCAGTTCCTTCTGTTATCTACACAAACCCTGAAGTAGGATGTGTTGGTGAAACTGAAGAAAGTGCAAAAGCAAAAGGCATTGATGTTGAAGTTGCTAACATCACAATGAACTATTCGGGCAGATATGTTGCAGAAAACGAAGGCGGCAAAGGCATCTGCAAGGTTATAGTTGACAAAAAACACAAACGCCTCATCGGTGCGCACATGATTGGCAACTATGCTTCCGAAATCATCTTTGGCGCAGGTATCATGATTGAAACTGAAATGAGAGTTGACGACATTAAAGAAATTATATTCCCTCACCCGACAGTATGTGAAATACTTCGTGAGGCCATATTTCAACTTTAAAGAATAATAAAAAAGGAGATAAAGATCATGCCAAAAAGTCAATTTATGGATCCTAATGAGCTTAGAAAACCCGGGTTTGTGGAACTTTCCAACATTCCGGTAAACCAGTACAAAAAAACAATAGCTCAGGAAAAGAAAAACTTTAAAAACGAAGATTTTGTTCGTATCTATCGTGATATGAGAATCATTCGTGAGTTCGAAACAATGCTTTACCTCATCAAAACACAGGGTGAGTACAACGGCGTTGCTTACAACAATCCGGGCCCTGCCCACCTTTCAATGGGTCAGGAAGCTTCCAGTGTCGGACAGGCATATCTGCTTGACACAGACGACTACATCTTCGGTTCACACAGAAGCCATGGCGAAATTCTCGCAAAAGGTCTTTCTGCAATTGAAAAATTAGACGATAAAGAGCTTTACAGCATCATGGAAAACTTCCTTGATGGCCGTACTCTTAAAGTTGTTGAAAAAGGTCAGAAATCTGTGAAAGAACTTGCTATCGACTTCCTGGTATACGGTGCACTTGCTGAAATATTTGCAAGAGAAACCGGTTTCCACAAAGGTCTCGGCGGTTCAATGCACGCTTTCTTCCTTCCTTTTGGTATTTACCCCAACAATGCTATCGTTGGCGGTAGTGCAACAATCGCTATGGGTGCTGCACTCTTTAAAAAGGTTAACGAAAAGAAAGGTATCGTAATTTCCAACATCGGTGACGGTTCAATGGCTCGTGGTCCTGTTTGGGAAGCTCTTAACTTCGGTAGCATGGACCAGTTCAAACAGCTTTGGGATGAAGCTCACAGAGGCGGTCTCCCGATTATATTCAACTTCTTCAACAACCTCTACGGTATGGGTGGCCAGACTGTTGGTGAAACAATGGCTTACAACGTACTTGCAAGAGTTGGTGCAGGCGTTAACCCCGATCAGCTCCACGCTGAACGTGTTGACGGTTATGATCCGCTTGCAGTTATCGACGCCATCAGAAGAAAGAGAAAGATCCTTGAAGAGAAAAAAGGTCCTGTTCTTATGGATACCCTTACATACAGATATACAGGCCACTCACCTTCAGACGCTATGACCTACAGAACAAAAGAAGAGGTGGAAGCTTGGGAAGCTCAGGATTCAATCCAGGCTTACAAAGCAAAACTCATCGATGCAGGTATTGCTAAAGAAGAAACATTTGCAGAAATTGATGAATACACAATCGGTCTCATCACAAAGAGCTGCAAAATGGCTTCTGACGATGAAATTTCTCCGAGAATGGACCTTTACAAAGTTCCCGATGAAATTGAAAAAATTATGTACTCCAATGGCAGCGTAGAAAAAATGGAAGACAGAAAACCTGACGTTCTCATGCCTATGGAAGAAAATGAAAGAGTAAAAGCTATCGCTAAAAAAGAACGTTTTGGTATTGACAAAAACGGCAAACTTGTTTCCAAAAACAAAGCTTACCAGCTCAGAGACGGTCTCTTTGAAGCTATTATTGACAGATACTACAAAGACCCAACTCTCATCAGCTATGGTGAAGACGTTAGAGACTGGGGCGGTGCTTACGCTGTTTACCGTGGTCTTACAGAAGCTATTCCTTACCACAGACTCTTCAACTCACCTATCGCTGAATCTGCTATCGTAGGCAGCGCTGTAGGTTATGCAATGGCAGGTGGCCGTGCAATCGTTGAACTTATGTACTGTGACTTCCTCGGCTGTGCAGGTGACGAAGTATTCAACCAGCTCGCTAAATGGCAGTCAATGAGCGCAGGTCTTCTTAAAATGCCTATCGTTCTTCGTGTATCTGTTGGTTCAAAATATGGTGCTCAGCACTCTCAGGACTGGACAGCTCTCGTTGGACATATTCCCGGTCTTAAAGCTATATTCCCGGCTACACCATACGATGCTAAAGGTCTCATGAACGCAGCTCTTAACGGCACAGACCCTGTTATCTGCTTCGAATCACAGAGAATTTACGACGTTGGTGAACAGTTCCACGAAGGTGGCGTACCGGAAGGCTATTATGAAATTCCTCTGGGCGAACCTGACGTTAAACGTGAAGGTAGTGATATTACCATCCTCACTGTTGGTTCAACACTTTACACAGCTCTTAAAGCTGCTGATGAACTTAAAGAAAAATATGGTATGTCTGCAGAAGTTATTGACGCAAGAAGTATCGTACCTTTCAACTATGAAAAGGTTATCGAATCTGTTAAGAAAACAGGTAAAATTGTTCTTGCAAGTGACGCTTGTGACAGAGGTTCAATCCTTAAAGAATTTGCAGCTAACATTTCTGAACTTGCATTCGATTACCTGGATGCACCTCCGGTTGTTGTTGGTTCAAGAAACTGGATTACACCTGCTTACGAACTTGAAGAACACTTCTTCCCGCAGGCTGACTGGATTATTGATGCTATTCACGAAAGAATTGCTCCTATCCCGGGCTACACTGCAAGAAGAAACTTCACAGACGCTGAAAAACTCAGAAGAGCTAAAAAAGGCGTATAATAAAAAGTTTAAAAGCGAGGGCTTCGTCCCT
>JAZSKF010000225.1:0-4377 GCA_045534715.1 Clostridia bacterium
CTTGAAGATGCCAGAATAAAGGCAAGAAACATAGTTGAAAATGCCAAGGAAGAAACAAACAGTATTTTAAAAGAGTTTCGAAAACTTCAGCTTTCCGGCAAAAATCATTTAGCCCAAATGGAAAAACTTCAGCACAAAATGAAGGACAAAAGTGACAATTTTGACAAAAAGCTTGCTGCCAAAAAGGTTAAATCCAATACAAAAGCAGAAGATATAAGACTCGGAATGAAGGTTAAAATTCTGTCGCTTGATGAGACGGGAGATGTAATCTCACTTCCAAATTCCAACGGCGAATTCAGTGTTCAGGTGGGTATTATAAAGGTTAAAACAACTTTGTCTGATGTTGTGCTTACACAGGAAAAGAAATATGACAAAGAGGGAGAGAAAATTATTAAAACACGCTCTTCCCTGTCTTCAAAAAGTTTAAAAATCAACACCGAACTTGACTTGCGTGGGTTTATGTCGCACGAAGCTATTATGGAAACAGACAAATTTATTGACGACTGCTTACTTGCCTCTCTCAAGCAAGTTTCTCTTATTCACGGCAAAGGAACGGGGGCTCTGCGTACAGCTGTTCATGAATATCTCAGAAACAACAAATTTGTCAAAAGTTTCAGGCTTGGTTCTTATGGCGAAGGAGACACAGGTGTAACCATTGTTGAATTAAAATAGTAAAAATTTAAAAAAATATAAAATTCCTCTTGATTTTTGCTTTTATATGGTGTATAATAGTCTACGGCGGTTAAGGAAAAGCCGCCTAAGATATCTGGGTGTGGCGCAGTTTGGTAGCGCGCTAGAATGGGGTTCTAGAGGCCGGGAGTTCAAGTCTCCCCACTCAGACCATAAGAGCGGCAAGTCATTTGGCTTGTCGCATTTTTCTTATTATTGGAGTGATTTAATATGTATATTATCGTTGGACTTGGCAACCCTGGACCAAAATATGAAACAACAAGACATAATATGGGGTTTATTGCAATTGACCAGATAAGCCACGACTATAATATTCCCATTAACCGTCTCGGTTTTAAATCTGTTTACGGTCAAGGCGTCATAGCCGGAGAAAAAGTTATTTTAGTAAAACCGCAAACTTTTATGAATTTAAGCGGCGAGGCAGTTCGTGAAATTCTTAATTTCTATAAGGTTGAAGAAAAAAATCTTATTGTAATTTTTGACGACATAAGCATTCCTCTTGGAAAACTCCGTATTCGTCCTTCCGGCAGCGACGGCGGACATAACGGCATAAAAAACATCATATACTTGTTAAACAGCAATGCATTTCCGCGTGTAAGAATTGGTATCGGTATGCCGGAAAATTCAGCAAAAGATATTGCTGACCATGTAATTGAAAAGCTTTCAAAACAAGAGATTGAAGTTTTAAGAGATACGGTGAAAAACGCTTCAAAGGCTGTTGAACTGATTATTTCCGAAGGAACACAATATGCAATGAATAAACTAAACTGAAAGGCAGTTTAATATGCATAATCTGGAAAGGCTCAAAGAATTTGATAATATTATTGGCGCGTCAAAACTTGACTGTTCAAAAATTGTTGTAACAGGTATCACAACTTCTGCACGTGCCGATTTTCTATACTCTTTTTTAGAAAAATCAAGCAAAAAAGCGTTTATTATTGTTGAAAATATGTATGAAGCAAGGATTTTAAAAGAAGATTTGTCCTTCTACATTTCTCCGGAAAAAATTCTTATTTTTCCTGCAAAGGAATACATTTTTCATAATATAGAAACTGCGGAAATGAAACTCTCAACAACAAGAATTGCTGTTTTGGACCGCATTTTATCGGAAGATGGTATTGTTGCAATTGCAACCGCTCAGTCTGTGGTGCAGTACACTCTCCCCCGCAAACTCTATGAACAACATTTAACTGTCTATAAACCGGGAGATATTCTGTTCATTGACAACATTGCAGAAAAATTTATTCAGATGGGATATAAACGTTGCGATTTGGTTGAAGGAAAATCTCAGTTTTCTCTTCGTGGCGGAATAATTGATATTTTCCCTCCAACAAACGAAAAACCTGTCAGAATTGAGCTTTTTGACGACGAAATTGACACCATACGTCTTTTTGATCCGGAGACACAGCTTTCAGAAAACTCGGTTGATTTTTGCAAAATATCATGTTGCCGTGAACTTATTTGCGAAGATTTTGAGAAGCTTTATGAAAATCTATCAAAATTTCCTGAAGGCGAATGGACAAATAAAGACCTTGAAATGATTAACGAACATATCTATTTCCCTGCACTTGACAGATATCTTCCGTTGATTTATAAAAAAATACCATCGGTTTTAGAATATCTCGACGAAAATTTTGTTTTGTTTTTAAATTACCCCTCAGGCATAAAGGAAGCAGAAAACGGCTATAACACTGAAATTTTAAATAATGTTACAGCTTTTGCTGAAAGCGGCTCTATGCCGATAATGGACGGTTTTTATGTTTCGGATATTAAAAAGACCATTTCTTCTCTTCCGCTATCTGTTATAGCTCTTGACAATATTTCTTCTGACAGTGGACTATTTAAAAAAACACATACGTTCAATATTGCTTCACGAAGCATACCCTCCTACAGTGGAAAACTTGACCTTCTTTTAGCAGACATAAAACACTGGAAAGAAAAAAATTACGCAATAACCATTCTTTCAGGAAGCAAAACAAGAGCAGAAGCCTTTTATAAAACGTTATGTGATAACAACATATCAGCAGTTTTATCTTTAGAAAGTCGGTTTGCCAAATCCGGAGAAACAGTTGTTACAACCGGTAACATTTCAAAAGGATTTGAATACCCGCTTATTGGTGTTGCAGTTATTTCTTCATCAGAAGCTTTTGGGTCGGCAAAACATCGGAAAACTTCTTCTTCAATGCCGGGAATTAAACTCAAATCTTTTTCGGACCTTTCGGAAGGTGACTATATTGTTCACCAGGTTCATGGAATTGGTCAATATCTCGGTCTTGAGCGAATTGTTGTAGACGGACTTACAAAAGACTATCTTAAAATTAAATATAAGGGTGCAGACGTTTTATATGTTCCCGCAACCTCTCTGGATGCCGTCAATAAATATATGACCGGCGACGGACATGAAGTTAAATTAAACAAAATGGGCGGAGCAGAATTTTCAAGAGTAAAAAGCAGAGTTAAAAAGTCTCTTAAAGATGTTGCTGATCGTCTTATCAAACTGTACAGTGCACGGTCTCAGCAAAAAGGTTTTGCTTTTTCACCGGATAATGACTGGCAAAAACAGTTTGAAGACGGTTTCCAGTATGAAGAAACGCCCGACCAACTCAAATGCATCGAAGAAGTTAAAAAAGATATGGAAAGCGAATTCCCTATGGACAGACTTCTTTGCGGTGATGTTGGTTTTGGTAAAACAGAAGTTGCTCTTCGAGCAGCGTTTAAAGCTCTTATGGACAGTAAACAGGTTGCATATCTTGTTCCAACCACCATACTTGCACAACAGCATTTCAATACTTTTGTTCAAAGAATGCAGGAATTTCCTGTTTCTGTTGAAATGATGTCCAGATTCCGCACAAGTGCGCAGCAGAAAAAAATTGCAGCAAAAATTGCTACAGGCGAAATTGATGTTATAATAGGCACACACAGAATATTGCAGAAAGATATTAAATTTAAAAATCTGGGGCTTCTTATAATCGATGAAGAACAACGTTTTGGCGTAACCCACAAAGAGCTTATAAAAGAGCTTAAAAAAGACGTTGATGTTTTAACCCTTTCGGCTACACCAATTCCAAGGACTCTGCACATGTCGCTTGTAGGCGTTCGTGACATGAGTATAATCGCTCAGCCGCCGGAAGACAGATATCCCGTACAGACATACATTCTTGAATACGACAATTCTGTCATAAGGGATGCTATTTTAAAAGAACTTGGACGAAACGGCCAGATTTATTATGTTTATAACCGCGTGGAAGGAATATATAAAGTTGCAAACAAGCTTCAGGAAATGGCTCCTAACGCACGTATTGCCGTGGGGCATGGTCAAATGAGCGAGCGCGAACTGGAAGATGTTATGATGAAAACATTAAACGGTGATATAGATATTCTGGTTTGTACAACCATAATAGAAACTGGACTTGATATTCCAAATATTAACACCATTATAATAGAAAACTCCGACCAGATGGGTCTGTCCCAGCTTTATCAGCTCAGAGGAAGGGTTGGCCGTTCAAACAGAGTGGCTTATGCTTATCTGACCTATAGAAAAGACAAAGCACTGACTGAAACGGCTTTAAAAAGGCTCACGGCAATACGCGAATTTACAGAGTTTGGCTCCGGGTTTAAAATTGCAATGCGCGACCTTGAAATCAGAGGTGCCGGAAATATGCTTGGTGCTGAACAGCACGGCGATAT
>JAZSKF010000041.1:0-2029 GCA_045534715.1 Clostridia bacterium
ATAATTGTATGTCTTCCAAACAGAATGACAGTCAGAATAATGGGAGAAACGAACATAGACGCGCTCAGCTATTAAAATATCAAAAATAACATATATTGCACTTTTTTCGGCACTTGGTGCAATTGTTCAGATTATAGAAAATCTTTTGCCAACCACGCTTCCTCTTCCGGGCGGAAAACTTGGTCTTTCGAATGTTGTTATAATGTTTGTATTATTTTTCTATGGCGGGAAAGATGCTTTTTTTGTGGCAGTACTTAAAAGTCTGGTTGCACTTTTGATTTCCGGAAGTGTTACTGCTTTGCCCTATTCGCTTGTCGGCGGTGTATGCGCTGTTTTTTCAATGAATATGGCACGCAGATATATTAAAGGGATTGGATATGCGGGATGTGGTATTATAGGCGCATTTTCAAATAATATTGCACAAACACTGGTTGGTGCGGTTATAATGTCCAATGTGTATGTTGTTTCGTATATTTTCGTTTTGGGGCCTGTTTCGGTTGTTACCGGCACATTTACGGGCATTTTGTCCGGTTATGTGTTTGAAAAATTTAAAAACGGAGAAATATTATGGAAAAAAGGATAGTGCTTGCCTCGGCATCACCGAGGAGAAAAGAAATTTTAAAAAACATTGGTCTTCAGTTTGAGATAATTCCGTCAGATGCTGAGGAAAAAATCTCAGAAGGACTTGAGCCTTGTATGATTGTTCAGGAACTTTCTCTTGCAAAAGGCGCGGAGGTCGCAGCGCGGACGAAAAATGCAATTATCATTTCTGCAGATACCATTGTTTGTTATGATGGTAAAATACTTGGGAAACCTTCAGGGGTAGAAGAAGCAAAAGAAATGCTTAAAATGTTGTCGGGAAATTCGCACGAGGTTTATACCGGCATAAGTGTTACCGATTCAAAAAGCGGCAAAGCTGTTTCTGACTACGAAACAACAAAAGTGGTTTTCAGAAAATTGACAGAGGAAGAAATTGACAGATATGTTAGGACCGGCGAAAGTATGGACAAGGCTGGTGCTTATGGGATACAAGGCGTTGGCGGCTTGCTTGTTGAATCTATTTCGGGAGACTATTTTAATGTTGTGGGGCTTCCGGCCAGAAAACTTTACGAGATACTTAAAGAAGAATTTAATATAAACATATTGTAAGGAGATGTGTATCATGATGTTTTCGAAAGATATAGGAATTGACCTTGGAACAGCTAATTCGCTCGTGTATGTAAAGGGAAAAGGTATTGTAATAAACGAACCCTCAGTAGTAGCGGTTAATGTTTCCACAGGCGAAGTTATGGCAGTGGGTAATGAAGCCAAAGATATGCTGGGCAGAACACCCGGAAACATTGTTGCAGTTCGTTCAATGCAGGACGGTGTAATTGCCGATTTTGAAGTTACCCAGGCTATGATGAAAAAACTTATAACAAAAGCTATGGGTGGCGGTGGTCAGCTTTTTAAACCAACTGTTGTAATCTGTATTCCTTACGGTGTCACAGAAGTGGAAAAACGTGCCGTTGAAGAAGTTGTTTTACAGGCAGGCGCAAAGGAAGTTTATATGGTATATGAACCAATGGCGGCTGCTATAGGTGCAGGACTTCCCGTTGGCGAACCGTTTGGTAATATGATTGTTGACATTGGCGGCGGAACAAGCGAAGTTGCAGTTCTTTCACTAGGCGGAATTGTTGTTTGCAATTCCATTAGAGTTGCAGGGGATGCTTTCGACAATGCGATAGTGAACTATATAAAAAGAGAACATTCTGTTCATATCGGCGAAAGAACAGCTGAAGAGATAAAAGTGAAAATTGGTTCTGCCTATCCGTATGAGGACGAATATTCAATGGAAGTAAAAGGCCGCGACCTTGTGACAGGGCTTCCTAAAGTTACAAAAATTAGACCGGACGAAGTTCGAAATGCTTTGTTTGAACAGATAGGTGCTATAATTGAAGCGATTAAAACATCGCTCAAAGCATCACCACCGGAAATAGCTGCCGACATTATGGACAGAGGCATTATGCTTGCAGGCGGCGGAGCACTG
>JAZSKF010000131.1:0-3663 GCA_045534715.1 Clostridia bacterium
TGCTCCACATTATCGGGGATGCGGAAAGAATTTCCGACCATGCTTGTAATATGGTTGATGCGTCAAAAGAAATTTTTTCCAAAAAAATTGTTTTTTCTCCTGAAGCTGTAAAAGAAATTGAAGTTATATCAGACGCAGTAAAAGAGATTGTTGAAATTTCGGTTAAAACGGTTGAAGAGTCCAGCAAGGAGCAGGCAATTAAAATTGAGCCGCTTGAACAGGTTATAGATAAACTGAAATACAAAATGAAGAACAATCATATTATGAGACTGCAGAACAATAAATGTACAATAGAGGTTGGTTTTGTTCATGCAGATATCATAACCAATTTTGAAAGAATTGCCGATCACTGTTCAAATATTGGTGCAACAATTCTTCAGAAAGACCTTGACAGTTTCGCACCGCATGACTATTTAAGTCACGTAAAAAACGAAGGTGAGAACGACTTTGCAAGTCAGTATGACAAATATAACGAAAAGTACAACATAAATTGGTAAGGGCAAAACTATGAAAGAAATATTAAGAATAGTAAAATTTCTTCTTTTTTCTGCCAGCGCGGGCATTATTCAGCTTGGATCCTTTGCACTTTTGACAGAGTTTTCTCCTTTAAGCTACTGGCCCCGTTACCTGATATCGCTTATCTTAAGCGTTGTGTGGAATTTTACACTAAACAGAAAATTTACATTCCATTCGGCAGCAAACATTCCCGTTGCAATGCTGAAAGTTCTCGGCTATTATGCAGTTTTCACACCCCTTTCGACAATTCTGGGCGACTATCTTGTAGAAACTTTGCTGTGGAACGAATATTTTGTGACAGTGCTTAATATGCTTTTCAATTTTGTTACCGAGTTTCTCTACCAGCGGTTTTTTGTTTTTGGTAAAAGCATTGATAATGATGTAGAGGAGAATATAGTAAAATAAATACAGACGGTGATGCAGATGTTATGGGAAAACTTAAGAGAAGAGGAATTTGAGGGAGCAATAGAAAAGTCAAAAGGACTTTGCATTCTTCCTGTCGGATGTCTTGAAAAACACGGGCAGCATCTTCCCGTCGGGACAGAGTTTATACATATATCGGAAATTGCAAAAAAAGCGACTGAAAAGGAATATGCCGTTGTTTTCCCGACAATGTATTTCGGCGAAAAAACGGGAGCGGGAGAGTTCCGCGGCACCGTTATTTTCAGCGCTGAGCTTAGACTTAACATTTTAAAAGAAACCTGCAAAGAAATTTACCGTAACGGATTTGACAAAATTCTTATTTACAACGGTCACGGCGGAAACCGTGATATGATTTCCTTTTTCTCAAGAAGTTTGCTTTATGAGAAAACGCCATACAGCGTTTTTGACTACAGCCTCGGTGCAGATTTTGCAACTCCTAAAAAACTGCTTTCCGAAAATTTTGATTACTTAACAAAAGAGGACAGAAAAATTCTTCAAGACTATAATGACAAAAGGAAGAGGTTTGGCCATGCCTGTTTTGTTGAAACGGGCTGGGTTTACGGTGTTCGTCCCGAAACGGTACGGCTTGATAAAATAGCCCAGGAAAGCGGAGAATCAGCCCATGTTTTCGATGAGTTTGCGGAAAGAAAAATAAACTCTCCTTTTGCTTGGATGGCAGACTATCCCAATTCCTATCAGGGAGATGCTCACGAGGGGATGAACGAGCGAATCGCAAGAGCTATGGTGGATTGTTCGACAGACAGGCTTTCTGAGGTTATTGCTTTTTTAAAGACCGAGACGGTATCAGACGAGTACAAGAAAAAATGGCTTGAAAAACAAGTATAGAAAACACTTATCGCTATTGACAAAAAAGTTAGCGATTGATATAATAATCTTAGTAAAATAAAGGAAGAACAAAGGTCTGATTTTTGCAGTCCGGCCGGAGGGTATATTTTATGAACTTGATGGGAATTGATGTTGGAACAACGTCGGTAAAAACGGCAGTTTTTGATGAAAAACTTGAAATGCTTTGTTCCTCAAATATTGATTACATAATTGAATCGCACGACGACATTGTGGAGTTTGGTGCGGAAAAATATTGGGAAATTGTTAAAACAGAGCTTGAAAACCTTAAAATTAAGGTTGATGCTCTTGCTATAGACACTCAGTGTGAAACACTCATTTTAACCGATGAGGAGGGCAACCCTGTAAGAAAAGCAATTGTCTGGCTTGACAACAGGGCAACTGAGGAAGCAGAAATCATCGAAAAACATTTTGGCAGAGAATATGTCTATAAAATGACAGGTCAGCCGGAGATTACGGCTACATGGCCCGCATGCAAGCTTTTGTGGGTGAAACGTAACGAACCGGAAGTTTGGGCAAAAACAAAAAAGATATTTCTGCTGGAAGACTATTTGCTTTTTAAACTCACAGGGGAATTTGTAACTGAAAAAACACTTCAGTCGTCTACCATATATTTTGACATAAACGCTGCAGACTGGTGGCGGGAAATGCTCGACTTTATCGGAGTGGGCGAGAAAATGTTGCCAAAACTTTTAGACAGCGGTGTCTATGTCGGGGACTATGGCGATATAAAAGTTGTAACAGGCGCTATGGACCAGGTTTCGGGCGCAATTGGTGCCGGCGTTGTTAAAAAAGGCACGGTAAGCGAGATGACAGGAACAACAATGGTTGTTTTCTGTCCGTGTGATACCATCCCGGAATATGATGAAAAAAGCATAATACCATTCCATTATAACTATGACGGAAAATACTGTTTGCTTATGTGGTCATCCACGGCGGGTATGGCGCTTAAATGGTTCAAAAATGCACTGTGTGAAAACTTTTCTTTCGGCGAGCTTGACTTGCTTGCAGAAAAGGTTGCGCCCGGTTGTGACGGACTGACGTTTTTGCCATATCTGTGCGGGTCTACAATGCCGAAATACAACCCTGACGCAAGGGGCAGCTTTACGGGGCTCACTCCCGAACATACAAGAGGCCATTTTGTCAGAAGTATAATGGAATCCATTTCCTGCACTTTGAAAGAAAATCTTGATTATTTAAATCTTGATATAAATGAAATCCGTGCTATGGGTGGGGGAGCTAACAGCCCGCTCTGGTGCCAGATGAAAGCGGATATGACAAAGAAAACGCTTGTCACACTTAAAAACAAGGAAACTGCCTGCCTTGGCGGTGCAATTCTCGCAGGTGTTGGAGTAGGGCTTTTTAAATCGGTTGAAGATGTTGTGCATTTGATTGGCATAAAAGACAAATATGAGCCAACAGATGTTGATTATATAAAAGCTTATGAAAACTATAAAAAAGCTGACAGTTTGCTGAATAACCCGGTAAAATAAAAACATATAAGGAGAAAAATATGATTGCCATAAAAAATGCAACACTTGTTATGAAAGACCATTATATCCCCGATGCGATCCTTCTTATAGAGGGTGATAAAATTGTGGATTTTGGCAAAAAGCTTGCAATCCCGGATGGGGCAGAGGTGATTGATGCACAGGGAAAGTTTGTAGGCCCCGGTCTTATCGATATACATACCCATGCTGACGGAACGACATATTTTCATGATGACCCCGTAAAATGCTCAAGAACTCTTCTTGACCATGGTGTTACCTCTGTTTTGCCGGCACTGTTTTACAGTATGAATAAACAGGAGCATCTTGATGCCATAAAAAAATACCGTGATAAGTCGGATCGTAGCCATGT
>JAZSKF010000200.1:0-3743 GCA_045534715.1 Clostridia bacterium
CAGACATTGTTTTCTGGACGTACAACTGGGGCTGGGCTCCCGAAAAAGATAGAATTGCTCTTATTGAAAAGCTTCCAACAGACATTTCTCTTCAGGTTACTTATGAAATGTTCCACAAGTACGACCTTAACGGCATAACAGAATGTTGTTCCGACTACACACTGGTATTTGAAGGACCGGGTGAATATTTCACTTCTGAGGCGGAAGCGGCAAAAAAACGCGGTATAAGACTCTATTCCATGACAAATACAGGAGGTCTTACCTGGGATATGGGTGTTATCCCTTATGAACCAATGCCATACCAGTGGATGAGAAGATATGAAGGGCTTAGAAAATATAACGAAAGTTGCGGACTCTGCGGTCTTATGGAATCTCACCATTTTGGATTTTATCCTTCGTTTATAGGGGACCTTTCCAATTATGCACTCTGTCAGACTGAAAAAACCATGGAAGAACATTTGAAAGATTCGCTGCAGAAATGGTTTGGAACAGAAAATGTTTCGTCCGTTGACAAAGCTTTGAAATGCTGGAGCGAAGCTATAAGAAAATTCACTCCATCCAATGAAGACCAGTATGGTCCGTTCAGAGTTGGCCCCTCCTATCCGCTGGTGCTTAAAAGAGTTGTAAATGTTCCGTGTTTTGATTATGCGATGTTTAAAGATATTTGTTATACCGACTATCCAAAATATCCGAGCGAAGACCAACCTCAAAACACAGTTGAGGGTCTTAGAATTCCTAAAGAAATTCCATCTCTTTGCGAGGCAAAAAAACTTATGGCAGAGGGAATTGAAATTCTGGAAGCGGTAGAAAATAAAAACGAGGAACTGTTAAGACTTATAAATTTAGGAAAATTTATTGTAACCATTTTAAAAACGGGAATAAATGTTAAAAAATGGTATATCAATAAAAGCAGACTTCTTGTTGAACAGGACAAGAAAGAAATTGATAAGATTTTTGACGATATGATAAAAATTGCGGAAGAAGAAATAGAAAATGCCGAGTCTGCAATACCACTTGTTGAGCAGGATTCGAGACTTGGTTATGAACCGAGTATGGAATATGTTTGCCATAAGGAAAACATAGAATGGAAAATCAGACATACAAGATATGTTATAGACACCGAAATTCCCAAATATCGCAAAAGATTTAATTAGAAAAAAACCGGGAAATTTTCCCGGTTTTTTATTTCAAAAAATTACCTCTATATTTTGAAATTACCAGCATATAAAAAAGTATGCTACATAAAATATTATTGCACACAAAGGTGTGAAAAAAAGAAAAATAGAGGTGAAAACAAATGTCAAAAAGATTAGTTCCTGAAGCTAAAGAAGCTATGGAAAGATTTAAAATGGAAGCTGCAAGTGAAGTAGGCGTAAACTTAAAACAGGGTTATAACGGCGACCTCACATCTAAGCAGGCGGGTAGCGTAGGCGGCCAGATGGTTAAAAAAATGATTGAATCCTACGAAAACTCTATGAAATAAGTAAAATTAAAATAAAAACACCCGACTGAAAAGGAGCTTTTTCAGTCGGGTGTTTTTTTAAATTTCGCGTCTTGATTCAATTGACTTGGAAAGGGTTATTTCATCTGCATATTCTAGGTCTCCGCCAACAGGAATTCCCTGCGCAATACGCGATACTTTCACGCCAAGCGGAGAAAGAAGCCGGGAAATATAGATTGCGGTAGCTTCCCCTTCAACCGTCAGATTGGTTGCAACAATAACTTCTTTTGTTTGGGGAGTTATTCTTGATACAAGTTCTTTTAAATAAATATCGTCAGGTCCAATATTATCCATAGGGGAAATTGCACCATGCAGAACGTGGTAGAGACCTGAAAATTCGCCCGTTTTTTCTATGGCAAGAACATCTTTTGGGCTTTCCACAACACAAATAACTGACCTGTCTCTTTTCGGACTTGAGCATATTGCACACGGAGAAACATCGGTCAGATTTTTACATGTTTCGCAGTAGCCAATGTGCTTTTTTGCATTAACAATTGCAAGTGCAAAATCTTTTGCATAATCTTCAGGCATATTAAGAATGTGGAAAGCAAGTCTTGCAGCAGTTTTTCTGCCAATTCCGGGAAGCCTTGCAAAAGAATCGATAAGATTTGCAAGTGGTGGAATATAGTTCAAGAAAAACACCTCCATTTTCTTTATTTTATCATAATTTTTTGTATAAATCAATAGAGTCAAAGAATAATAAATCAAAAGTATGCAAAAATTTGTAATGTATATATATATTTATTGTTGAAAAAAACTATTGAATTTTATTGTAAATAGGTATATAATGATAAATGGAGTATTTTGTAGTTTTATATTTACTTAAGGGATGATAAAAATTGAGAAGACAGATATATTTTGACAACGCTGCAACAACCTATGTTAAACCGGAAGTTATTGCTGAAATGTTGCCCTATTATACAAACCATTACGGCAACCCGTCAAGCATTTATTCGCTTGGTAATAAACCAAAAGAAGCAATAAATGCTGCACGCGAAAAAATAGCACTTTATCTTGGAGCTCAGCCGGAAGAAATATTTTTTACAGCTTCAGGAAGTGAAGGGGACAACTGGGCAATTTTTGGCACCGCTTACGGCGAAAAAGAAAAAGGCAATCACATAATTACCACGGCTTTTGAACACCATGCAGTATTAAATGCCTGCAAACAGCTGGAAAAAGAGGGATTTGATGTAACATACATCAGACCTGACGAAAAGGGTATTATTTCCCCTCAGGATATAGAAAACGCTATTACAGATAAAACAATTCTCATTTCTGTTATGTTTGCTAACAACGAAATAGGAACAGTTCAGCCTATAAGAGAGATTGCGGGAATTGCAAACAAACACAAGGTGAAATTCCACACCGATGCTGGTCAGGCGGCAGGAATTGTACCGATAAACGTAAAAGAAATAGGAATGGATTTTCTCACAATTTCAGCTCATAAGTTCCATGGACCGAAAGGGGTTGGAGCTCTTTATGTGAAAAAAGGCAGCAAACTTCGCAATTTTGTTTTTGGCGGCGGACAGGAAAAAGGCAAAAGAGCCGGCACCGAAAATGTGCCCGCAATTGTCGGCATGGCAAAAGCGTTCGAAATTGCCCAGATGGAAATGGACGAGAACAGGCTGGAAATTGCACAGATGAGAGATTATCTGATCGAAAGGGTTATGACAACAATTCCGAGAGTGAGAGTTAATGGGCATCTTACAAAAAGATTGCCGGGTAACGCAAATTTCTCTTTTGATTGTATTGAAGGAGAAAGCTTGCTTTTAATGCTTGATATGAACGGAATTGCCGCGTCAAGCGGAAGTGCTTGTGCTTCCATGTCCCTTGACCCGTCACACGTTTTGTTATCAATCGGACTTCCTCACGAAACTGCTCACGGTTCACTGAGAGTAACACTTGGGGATGCCAACACCTACGAAGAAATAGACTTTTTTGTGGAAAAGCTTTCTGAAATTGTTTCAAAGCTTAGAAGTCTTTCGCCCCTGTGGGAAGAAAACTAAAAGAAAAGGAGACCTGAAATGTACACAGATAAAGTAATGGAACATTTTTCAAACCCGCACAATGCAGGAGAACTTGAAAATGCCAATGCGGTTGGCACAGTTGGAAATGCTAAATGTGGCGACATTATGAAGATGTATATGATTATTGAAGATAATATCATAAAAGATATCCGGTTTAAAACCTTCGGCTGCGGCGCAGCGATTGCTACAAGCTCTAAGTCGGATCGTAGCCATGT
>JAZSKF010000024.1:0-3754 GCA_045534715.1 Clostridia bacterium
CCTGTGTTCGAGTAAACTTCTGTATCGAGTACGAGGATGTTTACATCTTCGCCCATTGCGATAACGTGGTCAAGACCGCCGTAACCGATGTCGTATGCCCAACCGTCACCACCGAAGATCCAAACAGATTTCTTTGTGAAGAGTTCTGCATATGTGTAGATTTCTTCAAGAAGAGCTTTTGTTTCGCCTGATGTTTTTTCGATAGCAGCAGGAATCATTGCTTTTAAAACGTTGCCTGCTTCTTTGGAAGCGTCGCCTTCGTCTTTAACTTTGAGCCAGTTTCTAAACGCTTCAGCCATTTCATCGCAGCAAGGAGCTTCGAGGAATTTAGCTACAAGGTCTTCAAGTTTAGCTCTTCTCTGGAGGAGAGCAATCTGGAAGCCAAGACCGAATTCTGCGTTATCTTCAAAGAGGGAGTTAGCCCAAGCAGGACCGTGACCGTCTTTGTTTACTGTATAGGGGTTGGTAGGAGCACTACCACCGTAGATTGAAGAACAACCTGTTGCGTTAGCAACCATCATTCTGTCACCAAAGAGCTGGGAAACGAGTTTTACATAAGGTGTTTCACCACAACCTGCGCAAGCGCCGGAGAACTCAAAGAGAGGATGAATGAACTGGCTGTCTTTAACTGTAGCTTTGCTGAATTTAACATCGGGGGTGGGAAGTGTCTGAGCGAAATCCCAGTTAGCACTGTCAACCGGAGCAATGTCAGCAAAAGGTTTCATAACAAGAGCTTTGCCCTTAGGAGCAGGACAGATGTCAGCACAGTTGCCGCAACCTGTACAGTCCATAGGACTGAGCTGAATTTTGAACTGATAACCGTCATAAGCTTTGCCGATAGCTTTCTTTGTGTTAAAAGCTTCAGGAGCATTAGCAAGGTCAGCTTCAGTTGCAAGATAAGGTCTGATACAAGCGTGCGGACAAACGTATGCACACTGGTTACACTGGATACAGTTATCAGAAATCCATTCAGGAACTAAAACTGCGATACCGCGTTTTTCAAACTGTGTTGTGCCTGCAGGAACGATGCCGTCAGCATCAAATGCACTAACGGGGAGTTCGTCACCTTTCTGAGCAAGGATAGGTTTAACAAAGTTGTTGAAGTAGTCTGTTGCAGGAACTGCAGCAGGAAGAGCACCCTCAGTTGTTGTAGCCCAGGAAGCAGGATAGTTGATTTCAACCAAGCCTTCGTGGCCTGCATCAACAGCAGCGTTGTTCATGTTAACAACTTTTTCACCTTTTTTGCCGTAAGATTTAACGATAGCTTCTTTCATATACTTGATAGCATCTTCCATAGGAATGATGTTAGCAAGTTTGAAGAAAGCAGACATCATAATCATATTGATTCTGGAACCAAGACCGATTTCCATACCGAGTTTAACTGCATCGATATTGTAGAATTTAACATTCTTCTTAGCGATAGCATTTTTCAGGGAAGCGGGGAGGTTCTTGTCCAGTTCTTCAACAGTGTTCCATGGAGAGTTGAGGAGGAATGTACCGCCTTCTCTGATGCCTGCAAGCAGGTCATAACGTGTAACGTAAGAAGAGTTATGACATGCAATGAAGTCGGAAACTGTCAAAAGGTAAGGAGCTTTGATAGGTGTTTTACCGAATCTTAAGTGAGAAACTGTAATACCACCGGATTTTTTAGAGTCGTATGAGAAGTAACCCTGAGCGTACATGTCTGTGTGGTTACCGATGATTTTGATGGAGTTTTTGTTAGCACCAACAGTACCGTCGGAACCGAGACCGAAGAATTTACAACGTGTTACACCTGCTGGTGTTGTGTCGATTTCTTCTGTAACGTCAAGAGAAAGACCTGTAACGTCGTCGTTAATACCAACTGTGAAGTGGTTTTTCGGAGCGTCAAGTTTTAAGTTGTTGTAGATAGCGTTAACCATAGAAGGTGTGAATTCTTTAGAAGCAAGACCGTATCTGCCGCCAACAACTGTGATGTCTTTCAGGCCTTTGTCGTTAAGGACTGTTGCAACGTCAACATAAAGAGGTTCGCCGAATGAACCAGGTTCTTTTGTTCTGTCAAGAACAGCAACTTTCTTAACAGTTTTTGGAAGAGCGTTTACTCAGTCAGCACCATAGAAAGGTCTGTAAAGTCTAACTTTGATAAGACCAACTTTTTCGCCTTTAGCTGTGAGGTAGTCAACAGTTTCTTCGATAGCTTCAACGCCGGAGCCCATAGCAATGATAACTCTTTCAGCGTCGGGAGCACCAACATAGTCAAAGAGATTGTATTTTCTGCCTGTAGCAGCTTCAACTTTTTTCATCATTGTTTCTACTATGCCGGGAACAGCGTCGTAGTATTTGTTACAAACTTCTCTGTTCTGGAAGTAGATGTCGGGGTTCTGTGCAGTACCTCTCTGGTCAGGGTGTTCAGGGTTCATGGCACGACGTCTGAAATCTTCGATGTCTTCATAGTCAACCATTTCTGCTAATGTTTCGTAAGGAATAGCATCGATTTTCTGTACTTCGTGAGATGTTCTGAAACCGTCAAAGAAGTGAAGGAACGGAACTTTGGATTTAAGTGTTGCAAGGTGAGCAACTGTTGCAATATCCATAGCTTCCTGAACGGATGCGGATGCAATCATTGCAAAACCTGTCTGACGGCAAGCCATAACGTCTGAATGGTCGCCAAAAATTGAAAGTGCGTGTGCAGATACACAACGAGCACTTACATGGAAAACTGCAGGCATAAGCTCGCCGGCGATTTTGTACATGTTAGGAATCATCAGGAGAAGACCCTGAGATGCTGTGAATGTTGTTGTGAGAGCACCTGCTGCGAGAGAGCCATGAACGGCACCTGCTGCACCTGCTTCAGACTGCATTTCTACAATCTTCATTGTCTGGCCAAAAATGTTTTTTCTGCCGTAAGCTGCCCACTCATCACAAACTTCTGCCATTGTGGAAGAAGGAGTGATGGGGAAGATTGCTGCGGCATCGCTGAAGGCATAGGCAACATGGGCTGTCGCGGTATTGCCGTCAACTGTGAGTTTAACTGAATTTGCCATAAATTCAACCTCCTAAAGTAATATTAAATAATATAAAAACAATATTATAGTACGGACATACCCGTACATTGTCCATTATACTACTTTTTTTACCATAAGTCAATAAAATAAACTATTTTCGTTACTGTGAACAAAAAAAGTAAAATTACTTTTTATTATGTCACGAATATGACGGAATTATGTTGACATTTGGGAGGCGAAATGGTAAGATTAGTTTATGAAAGGGATGATTTTAAATGTACCATAAAATGAAAATTGCAGGGCTTGAAAGAAGCTTGCCTGTCTGCAGAGTTACCGACGATTTATACATAGCCGGTTTCGTTATTTTCGGAGACACCGAGCTCACCGAAAAAGCGGCAGGGCTTTTGCTGGAAAAAGCGCCCGAATTTGATGTGATTATCACTGCCGAATCAAAAGGAATTCCGCTTGCTCATGAAATGGCAAGACAGTCGGGGAAACCCTACGTTGTGGCAAGAAAAGCGTTCAAACTTTATATGAAAGATGTTGTGACCGTTAAGGTGAAATCTATTTCCACCGAAAAGGAACAGACTCTTTGCCTGGGCGCAGACGAAATTGCAAAAATGAAAGGCAAAAAAGTGCTTATCGTGGACGATGTTATAAGCACAGGAGAATCCCTCCGTGCTATTGAATATCTGGTTAATGAGGTTGGGGGGATTACTGCCGGCAAAATGACAATTCTTGCCGAAGGTGATGCAATCGACCGACCCGAC
>JAZSKF010000017.1:0-3180 GCA_045534715.1 Clostridia bacterium
AGAGTTGTCGGCAGAGACACCGAAATTGCAAGAATTATACAGATTTTAAATAGAAGAAATAAAAACAATCCTGTCCTTTTAGGCGAACCGGGCGTTGGTAAAACAGCCATTGCCGAAGGTCTTGCTCTGCGTATTGTAGAGAAAAAAGTGCCGCCGAAACTTTTTGGCAGCAGCGTGTATCTTTTGGACTTTGCATCGCTTGTTGCCGGAACCCAGTTCAGAGGACAGTTTGAATCGAGACTTAAAAATCTTATTGAAGAGGTAAAAAAAGAAGGAAATATAATCCTTGTAATAGACGAAGTTCACAACATCGTGGGTGCAGGCGATGCCGAAGGCGGAGCAATGAACGCGGCAAATATTTTAAAACCTGCACTTGCCCGCGGAGAAATTCAAATAATCGGTGCAACCACCCTTACCGAATATCGCAAAAAAATAGAAAAAGATTCTGCCCTTGAACGCAGATTCCAACCTGTTTTAATCGGCGAACCCTCAACCGAAGACAGCATAGAGATTTTAAAAGGTATTAAAGATTATTATGAGTCATATCATAAAGTAATAATATCCGACGAGGTTATAAAAGCAGCCGTTCTTCTGTCAGAACGCTATATTCACGACAGATTTCTGCCCGATAAAGCAATAGATGTTATTGACGAGGCCTGCTCAAAAGTTAATCTTTCAAACGAGCTTCTCATTGAAATGGCAGCACTTAAAGAGCAGCTTTCGGAAAACGCAAGACAAAGAGAGTCTGTTGACCCGGAAGACTACCAGAAAATTGCAGATTTAAAATCGGAAGAATGCCGGATAAGCGACCGTCTTTTTGAAATTGAAAAAACCGATGTGAGAAAAGAGGTAACCTCGGACGATGTTACCGAGGTTGTCCAGATGTGGACAAATATCCCTGTTAAAAAGCTGACAGAAGTTGACTCATCAAAGCTCATGAATCTTGAAGAACAGCTGCACGAAAGTGTTATCGGCCAGGACAAAGCCGTGCAGGCAATCGCAAAAGCGGTACGCCGCAAACGTGCCGGAATAAACAACAAAAAACGTCCCATTTCTTTCATATTCGTTGGCCCTACAGGCGTTGGAAAAACCGAGCTTGTGAAAACTCTTGCAAAATGTATGTTTGGCAGCGAGGATTCGCTTATACGTCTTGATATGTCCGAATATATGGAAAAACATTCTGTTTCCAAGCTTATAGGTTCACCTCCCGGATATGTTGGGTATGATGAAGCAGGTCAACTGACAGAAAAAATCCGCAGAAACCCCTATTCTGTTATTCTGCTTGACGAAATTGAAAAAGCGCACGCCGATGTGTTCAATATGTTTCTTCAGGTTCTGGATGACGGCAGAATCACCGATTCTCAGGGCAGAGTTATAAACTTTGAAAATACGGTTATAGTAATGACATCCAATGCCGGCAGCGAGCTTAAAACAGGCCGTATGGGATTTGAAAGCTATGCATCCGTGAGCAAATATGAAAAAGCTCTTTCTCAGCTTTTCAGACCGGAATTTTTAAACAGAGTTGACGAGATAATAGAATTTGATTATCTCTCCCGCGACGAACTTATTAAAATTGTTGATATAATGCTCTCCGACCTTGCACATGGTCTTGCCGAAAAGGATATTTCAATCACAGTGAGCGACGCGGCAAAGGACCTTGTCGTTTCAAAAGGATATGACGAAAAATATGGTGCACGTCCTATGCGCCGCGTAATTATGCGCGAGATTGAAGACGTAATAGCAACCAAAATAATTTCGGGAGAAATTACCTCCGGCAGAAATATCTGTATTGATGCTGGCGGAGACTCTTTCGTTATTATTTAATAAAATTTTAACACTCTTTTCACACAGTTTTCAAAAAAGTGTGCTACTATTTTGATGTAATATCAAAAAACCAACTTGCCCACACAAAAATGTCCGGGCAGAAAGGCAGGTAAATTATGTCTGATTTAAATGATTACAGATGGTATAATGATGATTATCAAAATACCTCTAATAACCAATTTTATAACGGCGGACCGCAAAAGAAGAAACGTTCTGCAAAAAAAGTCTGGCTGACAGTGCTTATATGTCTTATGGCGGTTGTTATGATTGCAAGCACAACGGTCACTGTATATGTTCTTGCCTCAAACAATGGTGCAAACACCTCTTCCGGTCCGTCAACCTCTCTTTTGGACCCAAAACCGTCTTTTTCTTTCGACCAGCTTACTGACGGAGAAAAAACGGCGAAAAGCACAGTGGAAATTGCCGCTCAGGCAGGTCCCTCGGTTGTGGGCATCACAACAAAATCAACCTACCACTCCTGGTTTGGTCAACCCTTTGAACAGCTTGGAAGCGGTTCGGGAATTATCATTTCAGAAGACGGTTATGTTGCGACAAACTATCACGTTATAGCAAATGCAACAACTGTTTCAATTATTATGAATACGGGCGAAGAACACCCGGCAACAGTGGTTGGTTATGATGCCGCCACCGACATTGCTCTTTTAAAAGTTAATGCAACAGGGTTTACAAAAGCAACTCTCGGAACCTCTTCTTCTCTTCAGGTAGGAGAACTTGCAATTGCAATAGGAAACCCACTCGGGCACGAGCTTGCCGGCACCGTAACTGTTGGTGTTATAAGTGCAGTAAACCGTACCATTCAGGCAGATGACGGCACAGAAATGACTCTCATACAGACAGATGCCGCAATAAATCCCGGTAATTCGGGCGGTGCTCTTGTGAATGCATACGGCGAGGTTATAGGCATCAACTCCATGAAATTCTCGGGAGAAAATGTTGAAGGAATAGGCTTTGCAATTCCCATAGACATAGCAAAACCTATTCTGACAGATCTTATGGAAAAAGGTTATGTTTCAGGACGTCCGCTTATAGGAATTTCTCTTCGTGAAATCACCCCCGAACTTGCAGCAATAAACGATATCCCCGCAGGTATTCAGGTTTATTCTGTTGCAAAGGGCGGTGCGGCTGATAAGGCAGGCATCAAGGAAGGCGACATTATTGTTTCGGTAGACGGCAAGCTTGTCGAAACAACAAAGGATGTCAGCGATATACGCGACCAGCACAAAGCGGGCGACACACTTAAATTTGTTGTTAACCGCGATGGTGTAACAAAAACTTTCAATGTAGTTCTGCAAGAAGATACAACTTCCAGAACCTCCAACTAAATATTAAATAACG
>JAZSKF010000038.1:0-3903 GCA_045534715.1 Clostridia bacterium
CCTGAGATATATATTTTTGTGCTATAAAGGGTTTAAGTCCAAGCTGCCCGGCAACATCTTTTGCTCCGGACAAAAGGAGAATTTTAGTTTTTGCCAGCATGCTTGCCTGTCTGCCTATAAGAACAAGAATTTTCACGGGCAGCTCGTGGCAGGCTTTCATTTCGTCCAGCATAAGATAAACCTTGTCAGCTTTTTTCTCTATCATTGCATCAAGCATTTCAAAGACGCGGCTTTTGAGAGATTTTGTGACAATGCTGTCTATGTCACCCATTGTTAAAACCTTTTTGTCGAGTGCATAGGCGGTGAGTTTTTCAATTTCTGCGACAAGACTTGTCATGCCGTCATCACAGGAAAGTACTAGATGGTTTAAAACTTCGGTTGACACCGAAACCCCCTCTTTCCTGAAGCATTTGTCGGCAAAAGAAACAAGTTCTGCAGGAGTTTTAAACTTAAAGTCGATAAAAAGTCCCGAAGATTTTGCACTTTTTAATAGAGCACTTCTGCCGTCTGTTTCATCCTCGTCGAAAACAATGCTTAAATAGTCGGGCAAATTTTCAAACAAATCAGAAAAAAGTTTTTTCTGAGCATCGGTGGCATTTTTAAAAATGCCGCTGTTTTTTATTACCACAAGCTTCTCGTCGCTCATTACAGGAAGTGCCTGAGTTGCAGCATAAATAGTTTCCGCAGGGGTTTCCTTTCCGCTAAAAATATGAAGATTGAACTCAAAAAGCGGATTTTCTTTAAAATGTTTTATAAAAGCGTTAGTTGCGGCTTTGCGGGCGTAATCTTCTTCGCCGGTAAACACAAAAAGACCGCAAAAGGCACCCGATGAAATTTTTTCTTTTAAAAATTTGCTTGCATCTTTTATCATTTTATACCTCCAAAGCTTAAAGACATTTTCCCGAAACAATCGATCAAAAAGGTTATATTTCCCAAAGCATCTGTTCTTAAAATTTCGCTGCCTGAGCTGTCAAGACGGCCCAGTACCTGACTTGACGGATGACCGTATGAGTTTTCCGCACCAACGCTTATCACCGAATAGTCGGGAGAAACATTTTTAAGAAAAATGTCGCTGCTGGAAGTGCTGCTGCCGTGATGAGCAACCTTTAATATGTCAACATCAACATTTTCGCTTGTATTTAGAATAAGACTTTCAGCAAGAGTTCCTATATCGCCAGTAAAAAGGAAAGAATGTTCCCCAAAGTCAAGTCTTATGACCAGACTGTTGTTGTTTGTTTTGTCCTTTGTAACAGGGCTGCGGGAGGGCCATACTATATCCGCTTTTGCTCCGCCCAGAATGTAGGAATAATAATTTGTTGCAAAATCCACCATTGTTCCAGAAAGAGAAATCTCTTCCGCCATCTGAATAATATCTTCGTCAGCCGCGCTTACCGAAGGGAATACCACCTTTTTGGTGGGGAACTCTTCCAGAATTTCAGAAAGTCCTCCAGAATGGTCACGGTCAGTATGAGAAATGAAAAGTATGTCAATGTCATTTACTCCCATGGATTTCAGTTGTGTAGCGGTATCTTTGCCGTTTGGCCCCGTGTCTATGAGATAGTTGTGGAAAAAGGGCGTTTGTATAAGCACGCTGTCTCCCTGACCAACATAGAGATAGGTAACAGAAAAGGACAGAAAACTTGCTATAGCTGAAAATAGCGTAAATAAAAAGCATAAACAACCGGCTGCCCAGATAAGTTTTGCGGGTTTACGGTTTTTAAGAAAAAGATAGAATATTATGACCGCAAAAACAAAGCTCATTGCCGGGAAAACCGATGGGGTTTTGACATGTATATATGAAAAGGGAAGAGATGCAACAAATTCGGCTGCCAGAAGAAGTACTTTGAGAGCCAGTTTCATCAAAAACCCCCAGAATGGCAAAATCATATTTATAAGAGGTGTAAAAAGAGACAATATAAACAGTGTGTCCACAAAAGGAAGCACAAGAATATTTGTAATCAGCGAGAAAGTGGAAATCCCGTTGAAAAGGTATATTGTCACGGGAAGTGTTGCTATGGAAGCGGCAATACTTGTGCACACAATATCGGTCAGAAATTTTGGCAGACGCGGCAAAAATGCTTTAAGCTTCTCCGAGATGGGCCTTGCAAAAACAAGTATGCCTGCAAGTGCAAAATAAGAAAGCAGAAATCCGGCATCGAAAATTGTGAGCGGATTAAACGAAAGGATAATTGCTGCAGACAGGAAGAAGGAGGTTAAAAGGTCTTCCTTTTTGTCAAACAGACCTGCCAGAATTACAATCAGCATCATAATACCCGCTCTTGTGACAGAGGGAGTGAAACCTGTGAGTGCCATATAAAACAAAAGAAGGAAGATGGCTATAATACTGCGAAGCTTCCTGTGTAGTTTAAGTCGTTTGGTCAGGAAAAACAAAAAGGCAATAATTATGGTCATATTCATGCCCGAAACTGCAACAATGTGGCTGATGCCGCTTTTTCTGAAAATGTCGTTCATATGGTCGGAAAACCCCGACGTGTCTCCCAAAGCGATGCCTGCTGCAAGACTGCCCTCATCTCCGCCTATTGCGGCAGAAATTTTGTCCGAGAACCTTTTTGAAAGAGCGGTTATCTTTTGGTAGAGGGACATACTGCCCGGCAAAACCGTTATATCTTCCGTAGAAAGATAGAAAGAAGCGGAAACACCTTTGATAAGTAGGTAGAGATTAAAGTTAAAGCTTGTGGGAGTATATTTGGCCGGTTTTTTAACAAGCGCCCGGAAAGTTATTTGCTGACCGGGAGAAAAGGTACCACTATCATCTGTGTATATAATGAATGAATTCTTAAGCGGAGTGTTTTTACCGACGTAGTCAAGCGAGCTTGAACGCATCAGCAAAGTAAGTCTGCCATCCTCTTCGGCAGAAACATCAGAAACTGTTCCCGAAATGGTTATGTATTTGCCTGTGTAATTTTTATAGAAACTTTCGTTTTTGTTTTCTGTGTGGAGAAAGTGGAAATTGCCTACAAAAAGAGACAAAGCTGCAAACACCGCTGCAAGAAAGAGCTTTGGTGCCTTTATTATAACCACGGTGAATAAAGCTGTAGTTATTACAGCGACAATCAAAAGAGATGGAGAAAATGCGGCAGCAAGAACAATTCCAATGATATATGCAGCGGAAATTATACAAAGAATTCTGCTGCCAAATGCTGCCTGGTTAAGATGCATTGGTTTCCCCTCCCTTAATTTAATATTATATATTATTTTTAAAGGGAAATCAATAAAGAATTTCTTAAAAATTTTCCTTGCAAATAAAGCTAAAATATGGTAATATTATTTCTAGTAAAGTATAAAAAAGGCGGTGCTCTTAATTGGAATTTATTTTTGGTAATTTAACACAGCTTACATGGCAGCATGCGGTTATGTGGCTGATAGGCGCAATTCTGATATATCTTGCAATAAAAAAAGATATGGAACCAACACTTCTTCTGCCCATGGGGTTTGGGGCAATACTTGTTAACATGCCCAATTCGGGAGCGGTGGAAACGCTGGAAACTCTTTTCAGCGCGGGTATTTCCAACGAACTTTTTCCGCTTATACTGTTCATCGGTATAGGTGCTATGATAGACTTTGGACCCATTCTTTCAAATCCGAAGCTTATGGTGTTTGGTGCAGCAGCACAGTTTGGTATTTTCTTCACTCTGTGCCTTGCGTCCATGTTCTTTGAAATAAACGATGCGGCATCTATCGCTATTATAGGTGCGGCAGACGGACCTACTTCAATTGTTGTTGCAAATACACTTAAAAGTAATTATCTTGCGGCTATTATGGTTGCGGCATATTCATATATGGCACTTGTACCCATTATTCAGCCTCCCGTTATCAAATGCCTTACTACTAAAAAAGAGCGTATGATAAAAATGAGTTATGAGCAGAAGGACGTTTCAAAAT
>JAZSKF010000054.1:0-2524 GCA_045534715.1 Clostridia bacterium
ATGGTAAAAGGAAAAACCATTGAAGAAGCACTGAAACTTACAAACAAACAGGTTGTTGATGAACTTGGCGGACTTCCGCCGGCGAAAATTCATTGTTCGGTTCTTGCAAAAGAGGCGATTGAAGCGGCAATAACCGACTATTACAACCGTCTTGGAATAAAAAATGAGCTTACAGAAAAAGCTTGCAATGGTTGCTGTGAAAACTGCAACCATCATAACCACGAATAAAATTTTTTAGAAGGAGATATAAAAAATGAGTAGAGTATTTAACTTTTCGGCAGGCCCTTCAATGTTACCACTTTCAGTACTTGAACAGTGCGCAAAAGAAATGACAGATTGCAACGGCAGCGGTATGTCTGTAATGGAAATGAGCCATCGTTCACCCGTTTACGATGCAATTATCAAAGAAACAGAAGCAAACTTCCGTAAACTTATGAACATCCCTGACAACTACAAAGTGTTGTTTGTTCAGGGCGGTGCTTCCACACAGTTTGCTGCTATTCCTCTTAACCTTATGAAATCAGGAAAAGCAGACTATATCGTTTCCGGTCAGTTTTCCGGCAAAGCTTATGAAGAAGCTCAGAAATATGGCGATGCAAAATGTATTGCAACTTCCAAAGACAGAACTTTTGCATACATACCGAAAGTAACACCTGATATGGTTCGCGAAGATGCAGACTATGTTCATATTTGTTATAACAACACAATTTTCGGAACAAAGTTCCCCGAACTTCCAAACATTGGCGACAAAATGCTTGTAGCTGACATGTCTTCATGTATTCTTTCCGAACCTGTTGACGTAACAAAATTTGGTGTTATTTATGCGGGCGCACAGAAAAATATGGCTCCTGCAGGTCTCACAATCGTAATCATAAGAGAAGACCTTCTCGGAAACGCTCGCCCCGAAACACCTACAATGCTTGACTACAAAGTTATGGCAGACAACGATTCAATGTATAATACACCGCCCTGCTATCCTATTTATGTTGCAGGCCTTGTAATTAAATGGATTATGGACCTTGGCGGACTTGAAGCAATGAAAAAGATTAATGTTGAAAAAGCTGATATTCTTTACAACTATCTTGATTCTTCCAAACTCTTCAAACCCTGCGCAGACAAAGACAGCCGTTCAATGATGAACGTTACTTTCGCTACAGGCGATGCAGAACTTGACAAGAAATTCTGCAAAGAAGCAGATGCAGCAGGCTTTAAAAACCTTAAAGGTCACAGAGTTGTTGGTGGTATGCGTGCAAGCATATACAATGCTATGCCGGTTGAAGGTGTTAAAAAGCTTGTTGAATTCATGAAAAACTTTGAAGCAGAAAACGGGAGATAAAAAATGTACAAAATTTTAACATTAAATAAAATTGCTAAAATCGGAACAGATAAGCTTGGCGCAAATTATGAAATTTCCGACAGCGTGGAAAATCCGGATGCAATAATTCTCCGCAGCTTTAATATGCATGAAATGGACATTCCCGAAAATGTGAAAGCAGTTGCAAGAGCAGGTGCGGGAGTGAACAATATTCCGATTGACAAATGCAGCGAAAAAGGTATTGTTGTTTTCAACACACCCGGTGCTAATGCAAATGCAGTTAAAGAACTTGTTATTGCAGGTCTGCTCATGGCATCAAGAAAAATAACAGATGCAGCTAACTGGGCACAGACGTTAAAAGGCAAGGGGGACGAGGTTGGCAAACTTGTTGAAAAAGGAAAAAGCAATTTTGCCGGTCCTGAAATTTACGGAAAAACTCTTGGCGTTGTTGGTCTTGGCGCAATTGGTGTTATGGTTGCCAATGCAGCAAATGCTCTCGGAATGAAAGTTATAGGCTATGACCCATTCCTTTCAGTTGGTGCAGCATGGAACATTTCAAGCGAAGTTGAACAGTCAGCAGACCTTGCTGATATGGTTTCAAAATGTGACTATATTTCTCTTCACCTGCCGCTTAACGATGCAACAAGAGGTATGATAAACAAAGACCTTCTTGCAAGTGCAAAAGACGGCCTCAGAGTTTTAAACTTTGCAAGAGGAGAACTTGTTGACAGTGCAGACATCATTGCAGCACTTGAAAGCGGAAAAGTTGCAAGCTATGTAACAGATTTCCCGAATGACAGCCAGCTTGGCGTGGACGGAATTGTTGCAATTCCTCACCTTGGTGCTTCCACACCCGAGTCGGAAGACAACTGTGCTGTGATGGCATCACTTCAGCTTAAAGATTTCATCGAAAACGGTAACATCAAAAATTCGGTTAACTTCCCGAACGTGATTGAACCCAGAAAAGGACAGGCAAGAATTGTAGTTCTTCACAAGAATGACGCGGCAATACTCAACACAGTTTCAGGCGTTGTTTCTTCAAAGGGTCTTGCCGTTGAAAATCTTTCAAGCAAAACAAAGAAAGATTATGCCGCTACAATAATTGACATTGCTTCGACGGTTTCTGACGAAGTTTTGGCAGAAATAAAAAATGTAGACGGAGTCCTTTCGGTAAGAGTTATATAAAAACACTTTAAGCGTGCCACGGGC
>JAZSKF010000235.1:0-11774 GCA_045534715.1 Clostridia bacterium
GAGATGACAGAGAAGTGGAATATACTTCCGAAAGAAAATAATCTATTGCTGCAAGGCAAAAAATAACGCTGCAGAAACAGACTCGTTACTGCAGCATTGTTTTTTATTTAATTGCATATTTCCCTTTTACCATAACAAGAATGTCGGTGTTTGCGGTAATTCCCCTGCCGTCACCCACAGGTACTATCAGCAGATGGTTTGCCGGCATTTCCGACCCATTTGGATGGTCTCCGCCAATGGTGGTGTCTGAAATTCCACCTTTTTCGGTAGAGAAAATGGTTGCACTTCCCATTCGAAGTATCAGTTCGCAACCCGCATCACCAACAAGTTTCTGCCCTTTTGACAGGGAAACAACTTTAAAGGACATCTCTGTTTTAACAGACTCCATAAAAATTTTGTCCAGATATGATTTTGAAATAAGCGGGTCATCTTCGCTGCCGGTGCTTGCAACAACTGCTGCCGTGCAAAGCGCCACAACCAAAAGTCCCGTAAAAAGTCCTGTAAAAAAATGCTTTTTCATATGTTGTCAGTCCTCCTGCTAAATATCTGTAAGTCCAAAACTGATGCTTATGGCATGGTTCACAACATTCATAAGATTTTCGTCAAGCCGTCCTATTTTGTCTTTAAGTCTTCTTTTGTCTATTGTACGTATTTGTTCCAGCAAAATGACCGAATCTTTTGTAAGACCATACTCCTCAGCACTTATTTCTATGTGTGTCGGTAGCTTCGCTTTGTTAATCTGCGAAGTAATTGCTGCTGCAATAACTGTCGGACTGTACTTGTTCCCGACATCGTTCTGCACAACAAGTACAGGGCGCACACCCCCCTGTTCAGAGCCCACCACCGGGCTTAGATCTGCAAAAAAGATATCTCCTCTTTTCACAACCACACTAGTCACTCTCCGCAAGTTTCTTCTCATAACCGGCTACCTGGAGGCAGTCGGCGTCGAAACATATTTCGGCGAGGTGAGAATTGATGTCTCCCATTTCCCGATAACCCTTTTTCATCTGTTTTATAAGCTGTTGTTTTTTTCTTATCTTTGCATATCCTGCAACCGCCTGTTTTATGGTGCGGCAACTCATCTTATCCTCAGAATCGAAAGCGTCGACCTCACAGCTTTGAGGTTCGGGTGAATTTATTATAATTTTCTTCTCCTGCGGCAAAGGTCTTCGCCTCCCTCACTTAAAAGTCCTGCTAATAAGGCTTAACTACATTATACAACGGTTTTATGTAAAATGCAAATGTAATTTAACCCATATTTGTCAGACCAAGTAACTTATGACGTCGGTAATCTTGCCATTTTCAAGATATACCCTCGGCACTCTTTTGCCTATAAGACAGAGAAGCTCGTAGTTTATTGTGTCGCTCTTTTCGGCAAGTCTGTCAAAGCTTACACACTTGCCTAAAAGGCTTCCCACAACAACAACCTCATCCTCGACTTTAATATTATTGACATTTGTTACGTCTATAATACATTGGTCCATACAAATTCGTCCAACAAGCTTTGCATATTCTCCGCCCACGATAACCTCCGCTTTGCCGCTGAGACCGCGGAGATATCCATCGGCATAACCGATGGGTATTGTTGCAATGGTCATGGGTTTTTCCGAAACAAAAGTTGCTCCATAGCTTATTTTTTCGCCGGCACCTATTTTCTGAATCCTGGTAAGAGTTGTTTTTATAGACATAACCGGCTTAAGCTCAAGCTTTGTAATGTCAGCATATTTCGAGGGACTCATGCCATAACAGATAATCCCCGCGCGAACCATATCAAGATGGTATTCGGGAAATCTGACTATTCCCGCACTGTTGCAGGTATGTTTAATAGGAATTTTTATTCCTCTTTTTTCAAGTTCTGCTGTAAAATCCATGAATTTTTCAAACTGGATTTTTGTATATTCGTCAGATTGTTCGTCGGCACAGGAAAAATGTGTGAAAATCCCCTCAATTTCTATATTGTCAAGACTGTTTATTTTTTCGATTATATCTGCCGATTGTAAGTTGCACAGAAAACCTATTCTGTTCATTCCGGAATCAACTTTTATATGTATTTTAACGGATTTGCCCGCTTTTTTTGCAATTTCCGAGAGCTTTTTTGCAGCAGAAAGATGATAAATAGTCGGGATTATGTCTGCATTAACAACTCTTTCAAGGTCTGACTCGGAGGTGTAGCCAAGTATTAGAATGGGGCATTTTATACCGTGTTTTCTGAGCTGTTCACCCTCATCAATAAAGGCAACACTTAAATAGTCAGCTCCGTTTTCAAGCATGGTTTTTGCCACGTTGAGATAGCCGTGGCCATAAGCGTCGGCTTTCACCACCGCAAGAAGCTTTTTCTCTTCTCCTATATACTTTTTTATGTTTCTTATGTTGTTTGACAGGGCATCGAGGTTTATCTCCGCCCATGTTCTGTAGGTGTGATTCATTATATTCTCTCTCCCTTAAACTTTGAAGATTTCATCCGATAGCTGCGGATTAAATTCAAAAGAGACATATTCTATTTTTGTGTAGGTGTTTCCGTCTTTCCCTTTTATTTCAAGAGAAACGGGCGTCATATCCTTTGTTTCTATTTTCATTTCTGCAACCGCCTTGTAAGGATTGGAAAGCCCTGTTTCTACCGTAATTGTCAAAATTTCCGGACCTTTTCCCTTAACTGCAGCCGTTGCCGCCTCCCCCTGATAATATTTTTCCATAACATTCTGAACAAACATATAGTCAACATCTGTCTTTGGAAGCTGGGAAGCTTTAACCGTCTGCCCGCTCAGTGCATTTTTTACGCACATGCTACGGTCATTTACAATGCTTATAAGTTCGGCAGATTCCGTCCTCATCATATCAGGACTTTTATAATACTGCGTCGCTGTATATTCTGTCGTGTTGGTGTTTGAAAAGGACGTAACCTTTATTTCCGCTTTGTATGATGTCATTGACGTATAAGTATCATAACACCGTTTGTTTATATCCGGAGTGGGATGAAAGGAATTGCATCCGCAAAGAAAAGCCGCCAAAATAACAAACAATATAAAAACTTTTTTCATATAAGAAGCCTCCTGATCAATTTGCTGACTCTGCAGCGTTTTCCACTGTTAATTCAATCAGAAGCAAGCTTCAATCATTACTTCAAATTTTTTATCATATTAAAAGCATCTTTAAGATATTTTATCGTATCTGTGGGCAGCATGGATTCTTCTCCAAGCATGGCTTTTGCAAAGTCCCCGGCAAGCCCGTGAATATATGCAGCCGCTATAGCACTTTTTTCCCCATCGCCTGTTTTCGCCAAAAGTGCTCCCGCAACTCCCGCAAGAACATCTCCGCTGCCACCGGTAGCCATTCCGCAGTTGCCTGTGTGGTTTACATAACATTTTCCCGATGGTGTTGCAACAATTGTTCCGGCTCCTTTTAAAACAAGAACCACCCCATATTCAGTAGCAAAACTGCGTGCAAGAGCGAGTTTGTTTTTGTTTATGTCGTCGATGCTCACACCTGTAAGTCTTGCAAATTCGCCAAGGTGAGGCGTTATAACAACCTGCCCCTTTTTTTCGTTTAATATATTTATATTCGCTGCAACCGCGTTTATTCCATCAGCATCAATTATAGTGGGGATTTCATTTTCAAATAAAAATCTTATAATTTCTGCCGCGTCACACTTTCTGCCAAGGCCGGGACCTATTACAACCGCATTTGCAGAAAGAAGCATATCGCTTTTTTCAAGCAGTTTGTCTGCTCTTATAAAATCTTCTCCTGGAAGATGTTTTGTCATAGCTTCTGTCAGCTTAACTTCATAAATTTCATTTAAGTTTTCGGGCGTGAAAAGTGTAATAAGTCCACATCCGCTTTTAAGCGCCCCCTCGCAGCAGAGTGTTGCCGCGCCTGTCATACCAACACTTCCCGCTATCACGCAAAGTTTGCCGAGTTCTGATTTATGTGCGGTTACGCTTGTTTGAGGAAGAAATTGTTTCACAAGCTGCCCGTCTGTTTCAAAAGCGTCAAACTCTATGTCTGACACAAGTCCAATATCACCTACAACTATTTTTCCGCAATATTCTTTTCCGGGATAAACAGAATGACCATATTTTTTATATTCAAAAGTGATTGTTGTATCCGCTTTCACCGCACTGCCGCAAACTGCACCTGTCTGTGCCGATATTCCGCTTGGAATATCCACCGCGACAATGTGCGCCCCTGAAGCATTTATTTTTTCGGGCAGTTTTGAGCAGATTTCTCCCGAAAGGCCTGTCCCGAAAAGAGCATCCACTATAACATCATATTTCTCAAAGCTATCTTCTTCCGAGACAAATTTAATACTGAGTTTTTTAACTATATCAAAATTTTTTGCCGCATCTGCTGTTGACGGCCTTTCAAACTGAGTACAAACTGTAACATCATAGCCTGATAAAAAGAGCATTCTTGCAACTGCAAGACCGTCTCCCCCGTTGTTGCGTTTGCCGCACACAACAAGAACCTTTTTCTTTTGGTCAAATTTTTCTTTAACGTAGTCGAAAACCCTTGATGCCGCCTTTTCCATAACAGCAAAGCTGTCTATGCCAAGGTCAAAAGTTTTCTTTTCAAGTTCTCTCATTTTTTCCGGAGAAATAAGTTTTATCATACATCTTCACCAATTATTATATTTTCCGGGTTAAACGTTTTCATAATTTCCAGCATCTTTGCAGAAGGGTTAACTAAGATTTTTGTTCTTACCCCTTTAACTGTTGCAATTATAAAATAGACATCAAATTTGGGATTGTGGGCCGAAGCGTCTATCACTTTTTCAAACTGTTCTTCCTTAAGCTGTTCTATCGGTGCCATAATTTCAATGTCACGCGCGCTGAAACTTGCAAGTCGTTTTCTTTTTCTCTGGGACATTATCACGTCAATGTCAATGTCTTTATTGGTAACAATATATTCAAATTCAAGGTTCTGGTTTGTTATTCCAATATATACCCCCCACCATGCCATAACAACCACTCCAAGACCTATTCCCGATAAAATGGATCCGGCGATAAAAGCAAGATAAAAAAGGGTTATTGCAAAGCCAAGTGTTATAAGCGGAAAAATAACTGCATATTCTTTAAGATGTTTTTTTCTTTTAATTAAACATTCGGTAAATAAATCCATACTTTTCATCCTCCAAAACAAAATGTGCCATACTTATAATAAGTATAGCACATTTTTTCAGAACAATCAATATTTTTTAAAGATGATTTTTTACCGCACCCACAAATTCGTACATTTTCCATTTGCCGTCGGAATCTTTTTTGATTCGGTAGGTTGCTTCCTGTTCATGATGGCTGAACGGTCGTTCGGGCGTTTCAACGTTATAAACCTCGTGAACCGAAACGACGCAGGAATTTTCACCTTCCATCTTGATTTCTCCTGTTATATAGAAGGACAAAAGCTCTTCACGGTATTTGTTTTTAATATAGTTTTTCTGCATATTGTATATGGGAGAATCTGCTATAACATAGGGTAGCATATGTGTGCTGTCACTTTCGTTCATGGCGCGCACATAGCTTTCCAGATAGTTCTTTATGGCAGTTTCAATATCACTTCCGCCCTCACTGTATGCCGAAGGGTTGGTATAGGATGGAGTGAACGCATAGTATGGAGAAGAACCGCCGTAGATACCATTAAAAAATTCTACCGTGGGAGTATGCTCAAGATATTTTTCATCTTCCTCAGCAGTATATTCTATCACATACATTTCCTTCTGCTGACGGTAGATGGTGTTATATATTTCTTTCAGATTTTCCGAGCTTGCTATGCCCTTATAAAAACCGCCCGTTCTTTCCGCAATTTTTTCCACCTCGGCATATCTGCCCTCACTGCCTATTCCTATAATGAAAATAGGAATTTTATAGTCGTTTGCAATTCTTATAACGTCATCCTCGTCCGCTTCTTCGCTGTGCTCGTCATGTCCGTCCGTGAAAGCAATTACACATCTTGCACCATTCTGACGGGCAGTGTACTGCACGGCAGTATAAAGAGTGTCATAAAGCGCTGTGCCCCCATGTGCTTCTATTGTTCCAATCTCTTTTTTTATCGAAGAATAATCAGAGGTGAAAGCAGTCTGTCTTTCCACCGTGTTGGCAAACACTGTCAGTGCAACAGTATCACCATACTCATACTGCACTTCTCCCAAAAAGCTTCTCATGGTTGATTTAGCACGGTCCATTGAAGACCCCTGCATGCTTCCGCTCGAATCGGCAACCATATTGATGCTTAAGCCTTCGTTTTTATCAAGTTGCATAACAGATGTTATCTGTCTTCTTACCGGCTTTTGACCGTCTAAAACGGTAAAATATTTTTTATCAAGTTTTTTGGGGGTTTCTCCGTTTTCGTCTGTTACCCTAAGAAAAAGACGAACTGTCGGATAGTCACTGCAGTCAACCTGATTTACTGTGATATCGAGTGCATTTTCTGCCTTGAAATTGCCGGGAGCAAGGTAGGAAAAATCTGTAAAAAGAAGATATGCTTCTTTATATTTTTCTTTTTCTTTAAGCTCGCGGGCTTTTCTTATCGCCTTTTCAAGCTCTTTTTTCTCGTTTTCTGCAAGAGAGGAGGTGTCTGACGACTCCATATCCGAAATGATGGTTTCTATAAGCCATTCATTTTCTTCTTCCACCATTTCTTCAAAATCTTCCAGCTTTTCAAGAGCGTCTTTTATACCTCTTCTGTCCTTGTTTTCCTTTGCGCTTTCATATTCTGCAACAAGTGCGGCAAATTCTTCCGAAAAGTCTGCCATTATGTAGTTGTCAAATCGCTCGGTAATGTTATTACCACCAAAGAGATTTAAAATGCTGCAGGAACCAAGCAAAAGTGTTACTGCCAGAATAATGGCAACTGCCCCGATTTTTTTCATTTTAATCATCCTTTTCTTTTTAAATAAAAATCAGCGAAACCGCCATGAGCTTCGCTGATTAAAATCAAATTTACGCGTTAGGATATACACTAACTTTTTTCTTGTCTTTACCCATACGTTCAAATTTTACTTTGCCCGTTACAAGAGCAAACAATGTATCATCACTGCCTTTACCAACGTTTGTGCCGGGATGAATTTTTGTTCCTCTCTGTTTAACAAGAATGTTGCCTGCCAGAACAGTCTGACCGTCAGCTCTTTTTACACCAAGTCTTTTGGATTCGCTGTCACGACCGTTTTTTGTGCTACCAACACCCTTTTTATGAGCAAAAAACTGTAAATCAATTCTTAACATGTTTTTACCTCCGTTTCAAAAGTCAAATGTTGTTTGTAGTGTGCACTCAAAACCTGCATATACCGATAAAACCCTTTAAGCATTTTTCTGCATTCTGCAGCCTCTTCAGCTTTAAGATTTTCCGGCAGATTATAAGAAATCACCGTTTCCTTTTCATCGCATGAAAAGGACGCTTTTTCCTCTCCTATAACCTGTGCTATGCACATTTCGAGCATCTGAACGCAGGATGAAACCGCCGCACATACAATGTCACTGCCCACAGGAGCAAATCCCGCATGACCGGACACGTTAAATGCCTTAATGTTTTCTTCCCTGTCCAGAACGAATTTCACGGTTGTCATAGCTTATTTTTCTTCGGTAGCTGTTTCTTCTTTAGCTGCCTTTGGCTTAGCGGTCTTGATTGCCTTAATCTCTATTTTGTCGAGCGGCTGTCTGTGACCCTGACGTTTGTGATAACCTTTTTTAGGTTTATATTTGAAAATTCTTACTTTCTTGCCTTTAACGCTTTCAAGAAGAGTTGCTTCAACCGTAACACCTTTAACTGTAGGTGTGCCGATTTTTGTGTTTTCACCGTCAACTACTGCAAGAACATCAAATTTAACCTTTTTGCCTTCAGCAATACCGAGTTTTTCAACGTATATAACATCGCCTTTTTCAACTTTGTACTGCTTTCCGCCTGTTTCGATTACTGCATACATGCTTTTTTACCTCCATCCTCCATACTCGCCGGACAACCGGGTACCGAAAACTGGATTTAAAACCCGTCCCATGCGGCTAATATAGAATTATATCACAGTTAACCCCTTTTGTCAAGTAAAAAGTGATATTTTAATTATCTTCCGTCAAAACTGTCTTGCCGCAGGCAAGCGACTTTTTAATATCTATTATTCTCTGGTTGGAGGACCCGCGGAATTTCAGCGAAACATCTTTTTTGTCCTCGCAGAATTTGCCGTCCACAAGCACGTCAATAAGCGAGAGCATCTCTCCGGTAATATCAATGTAAGCGGATGACGGTTTTTCCCCTGTCAGCTCTTCAAACAAATAGCCCGAATAGCACCACACATTCTTGTGCGGAAATTCTTCTTTCACTTTTTTAAGTAAGCCCAGCAGTTCAGGCTGATTTTCAGGTTCGAAAGGTTCTCCGCCTAGAAGAGAAATTCCGTGGATATAATCAGGTTTTAAAGCAGATATAATTTCTTCTTCTGTCTTTTTTGTATATTCTTTCCCGAAACAAAAATTCCATGTTTCAGGGTTGAAACACCCTTTGCAGTGATGTCTGCATCCTGAAACAAAAAGACTTACTCTCACTCCACGGCCGTTTGCAATATCTGTTTTTTTAATTTCACCGTAATACATTAGAGATGCAATACCCTTTCTTTTATTTCCTGTGTTCTGCCCTGGTTCCAGAACTGTGTTCCGATATACCCGCAGGTGCGGCGGGCAACATTCATTTTAGCCTGGTCGGTGTTGCCGCACTTGGGACATTTCCACACCAGTTTTCCCTCTTCGTCGGTCACAATCTCTATTTCTCCCTCATATCCGCATTCCTGACAATAGTCGCTCTTTGTGTTAAGCTCTGCATACATTATGTTGTCATATATATATTTCATAACAGACAGAACAGCTTCAATATTGTTCTGCATATTGGGCACTTCAACATAGGAAATTGCTCCGCCGGTGGAAAGTGCCTGGAATTTTGATTCAAATTTCAGCTTGTCAAATGCATCAATTTCTTCTGTTACATGAATGTGATAGCTGTTGGTTATATAATTTTTGTCGGTAACATCTTTTATAACGCCGAATCTCTTTTGCAGGCATTTTGCAAATTTGTATGTTGTACTTTCAAGCGGTGTTCCGTAAATGCCAAACCCAATGGTTGTTTCCTTTTTCCATTTTTCGCATGCCCTGTTCATATATTTCATAACTTCAAGAGCAAACGGCGTTGCTTCGGGGTCTGTGTGGGATTTACCGGTCATATATTTCACACATTCACAAAGGCCCGCATAGCCAAGGGATATGGTCGAATAGCCGTTATAAAGAAGCTCATCTATTGGCTGTCCTTTTGCAAGACGGGCAATTGCACCGTGTTGCCACAAAATAGGCGCCGCATCCGACAAAGTGCCTTTTAACCGGTTGTGTCTGCACATAAGTGCACGGTAACAAAGGTCAAGTCGCTCATCAAAAATCCCCCAGAACTTTTCCATATCGCCGTTTGATGAAAGTGCGATGTCCACCAGGTTAAGTGTTACAACTCCCTGATTGAATCTGCCATAATATTTATAGTTGCCCTCACTGTCTTTCCACGGGCTGAGCGCACTTCTGCATCCCATAACAGGGAAACAGCTTCCCTCTTTAAGCTCTTTCATAATTTTTTCGGAAATGTAGTCGGGAACCATTCGCTTGGCTGTGCACTTGGCTGCAAGCTGAGTGAGATAATAATACTCGCTGTCCTCTCTTATGTTGTCTTCTTCAAGCACATAAATCAGTTTTGGGAAAGCGGGTGTCACCCAGACACCATCTTCATTTTTAACGCCCTGATGGCGCTGAATGAGAGCCTGTTCTATAACAAGCGCCAGGTCACGTTTTTCCTGTTCGTTTTTCGCCTCGCCAAGATACATAAACACTGTTACAAAGGGAGCCTGACCGTTGGTTGTCATAAGCGTAACAACCTGGTATTGTATGGTTTGAACACCGCGGCGAATCTCTTCTAAAACGCGGTCTTCGACAATTTTGTCAATTTGCTCATCTGTCGCCTCTGCGCCAAGTGCTTTTGCTTCTTCAAGCACCGTTTTTCTGATTTTTTCTCTCGAAACCTGAACAAACGGAGCCAGATGTGCAAGGCTTATACTTTGCCCGCCATACTGACTGCTGGCAACCTGTGCAATTATCTGTGTTGCTATATTACACGCTGTTGAAAAGCTGTGCGGTTTTTCTATCTTTGTATCTGAAATAACAGTACCGTTCTGCAGCATATCTTCCAGATTCACAAGGTCGCAGTTGTGCATACGCTGAGCAAAATAGTCGGTGTCATGGAAATGTATTATCCCATCTTTATGGGCTTTTACAATATCCTCGGGAAGCAGAACTCTGTCTGTAATATCTCTGCTCACCTCGCCCGCCATATAATCACGCTGAACGCTGTTAACAGTTGGGTTTTTGTTGGAATTTTCCTGTTTAACCTCTTCATTGTTACAGTCTATAAGCGACAAAATACGGTCGTCTGTGGTATTTGCTTTTCTTGCAAGAGAACGAATGTATCTGTATTTAATGTAATTTCTTGCAACATTAAAGGCACCATGACGCATAATTTCCTGTTCCACAATATCCTGGATTTCCTCAACCTCAAGAGCACGTGCTCTGCTTTCACCAATTTTTCTGACATGCTCTTCAATTTTTTCTATATGTTTTATATGAATTCTATCCTCTTCATTAACGCTCGCGTCAGCTTTTACGAGAGCATTTATTATCTTTTCACCGTCATATACTGCCTGTGACCCGTTTCTTTTTATAATATTCATATCTTAGCTCCTTTCCTTCTCGAGTATTTACTATTGTAACACAGCATTCTTTAGCTTGTCAATAGTTTTTCACAAAAAAATACAATATATAGTGTTTCTGTTTTGTTTTTTACACTATATATTGTATCATTTAAGGCTGTCAATATAGTCAGACGGGTCAACTGCCCTGCCCTCTTTTCTCACTTCAAAATGCAGATGCGGACCTGTTGTTTTGCCTGTTTCCCCAAGTTTTCCTACAACATCTCCTTTTTGTATCACATCTCCTGCAGAAACATCTATGGAATTTAAATGTGCATACCACGTTTCCGTTCCGTTCCCGTGGTCTAAAATTACAATATTGCCGTATCCGTTTTCCTGGTATTCGGCGGTTTTGACAATTCCGCTGTCCGCCGCTTTTATTGGCGAATCCATTGCGCCTGCAATATCAATTCCCGAGTGTCTTGTACCCCATCTCGGTCCAAAACGCGATGTTATGGTTCCGATGTGCGGCTGCAAAAAAACACCTGTTCCGACGGATGGTTCTTTAAGCACAACACAGCTTTCTTCCTCTGTTATATTATTTGAAAGGTTTACATTTGCAAAAACCTCTACTGTTTCTTCCGCCGGTTTTTCATATAAATACCATTTAACCGCATCTGACAGAGAAATTATTTTTTTACTCATTTCCTGTCTGTTACTTATATCTGATTTAGGTGCGACTGTTACCACATAGGTTGGCATTTTTGTCAGGATATATCCCTTGCCGAGAGTCGACTCGATAGTTTGGTTGACTGTCTCGTAGCTTTCTTCAAAATCCTGTTTGTCTGCCACAACAGCAACTTTTTCCCCGTCCATATAGACCTCGTATGCAGGAGTAAAAAAACAAAAAAGAAAAGCTATGCACAGAATCATTCCGACAGCACTGCCAAATGCACCCGAAAACTTCTTTTTCTGCGTTTCGGTTATTTCAAGACCTGTTATATATGAATATATTCTTTTAAAACTTTTTACTGTGATTTTTCTCATAATGTCGTCCTTTACCAAGAAAAGATTTAATTATACATTA
>JAZSKF010000231.1:0-2135 GCA_045534715.1 Clostridia bacterium
AATGAGCAGAGCAAGAGTTCTTTCATAACAACCAATAGATGTTCTGTGAATGATATAAGGATTTTTCTTGCTGCCGTCACTGTCGGTATATTCCATACCAAATTTTTCTGCAAGCATCTGGTCAATCTGTATTGTGATGAGAGTGTCTTCCTTGCCGTGAACATTTTTAATCTGTATGTCAAGCTTCGGACCATAGAAAGCAGCTTCACCAACGCCGATTTTGTAGGGAATTTCAAGGTGGTTAAGAATTTTTTCCATTGTACCCTGAGCTTCATCCCACTGCTCTTTTGTGCCGATATATTTTTCTGTGTCTTTCGGATCCCACTGAGAAAATCTGTAGGAAACGTCTTCATACAGGCCGAGAGTTTTAAGCATATAAATTGCAAGCTCAAGACAACCTTTAAACTCTTCTTCAAGCTGGTCGGGACGGCACATAAGATGACCTTCGGAAATTGTGAACTGGCGGACGCGGATGAGACCGTGCATTTCGCCTGATGCTTCATTTCTGAACAGAGTTGAAGTTTCGTTATATCTGAGGGGAAGGTCACGGTAGCTGCGCATCTGCGCAAGATATGCCTGGTACTGGAAAGGACAAGTCATAGGACGAAGAGCAAAAACCTCTTTGTCGGTGGATTCGTCTCCCATTACGAACATTCCGTCCTGATAGTGGTCCCAGTGACCGGACAGCTTATACAAATCGCTTTTTGCCATATATGGTGTTTTTGTAAGTTGCCAGCCATGTGCTGCCTCGGTGTCTTCAACAAAACGCTGCAGAATCTGCAGAATTTTTGCACCTTTGGGAAGCATAATGGGAAGCCCCTGACCGATAAGTTCGGAAGTTGTGAAAAGTCCAAGTTCACGGCCAAGTTTGTTATGATCACGTTTTTTTGCTTCTTCCACAGCAGCAAGATGTTCTTCAAGCTCTGCTTTTTTGGGGAAAGAAGTACCATATATACGCTGGAGCATTTTGTTCTTTTCGTTGCCTCTCCAGTATGCACCTGCAATATTAGTAAGTTTAACTGCTTTTACGCAGCCTGTTGACATAAGGTGAGGACCAGCACAAAGGTCGGTGAAATCACCCTGTTTGTAAAAGCTTATTACAGCATCTTCCGGAAGGTCACGGATGAGCTCAACTTTATATGGCTCGCCCGTATCTTCCATCATTTTTATTGCATCTTCACGGGGAAGTTCAAATCGCTCGATTGCGATATCTTCTTTAATAATTTTGTTTATTTCAGCCTCGAGAGCCGAAAGAACTTCGGGAGTGAAAGGCATTTCCGAGTCAAAGTCATAATAAAAACCATTTGAAACATTAGGACCAATGGCAAGTTTTGTCTCGGGATAGAGACGTTTTACTGCCTGTGCCATAATGTGAGAGGTTGTGTGGCGGTATGCGCCTTTTCCTTCCTCGTCTTCAAAGGTTAAAATGCTGAGACTCACGTCCTTGTCTATAATATAGCGAAGGTCAACCACATTTCCGTCAACAAGTGCGGCAGTAGCAACTCTTGCAAGACCGCTGCTGATATTCTTTGCAATATCATAGACGGAAACGGGGGACTGGATTTCCAGAACTTCGCCGTTTTTCAGTGTTATTTTTATCATAAGAGACACCCCTTTAAAAAATCATCATAATACTATATTTTATAACAATATACCTTATATGTCAACTGTTATTTAACCGTCCCATAACCACCCGGTCTATTCCCGCAAGGTCTTTTTTTACCACGAGATTAGTAAAAGACTTTGCAATAAGAGAGCGCACGCTATCGGCCTGTCCAGACCCTACTTCAAAAGCAAGAAGACCGCCGGGGTTTAAATTTTCCGGAGCTAAAGTGACAATGTGCCTGTAAAAGTCAAGTCCGTCTTCGCCACCGAAAAGCGCACTAAGAGGTTCATATTCTGCAACCTCAGGCGAGAGGTTAAGCATATCTTTTTTTGTTATATAAGGCGGGTTTGATGTTATTATATCAAACTTTCCGTAGACATCGCACGAAAAAATGTCCGACTCTTTAAAAATCACTCTGTTCGACACGCCGTGAACTTTGGCATTCTTTTTTGCAATTTCAAGTGCGCCTGACGAAACGTCAACGCCAACAGCTGTAATATCCGGACTATTTACCGCCGCGGAGACGGGA
>JAZSKF010000149.1:0-3273 GCA_045534715.1 Clostridia bacterium
TAATCGATTTTCGACAGTTTTGTCCCTTGAATCATATGAGAAACTAGTAAATTCTAAGATGGGCGTTCTTGGCATAAGTGTAAGTGAATAATTTCTGGGGCACCTGATGTGCCCCGATATATCATGTATCGGGAGGTCGCAAATGGACAAAAAAAGAGGATTTGAGGTTTGCTCCGCTTTTGATGGGCAGGGAATAAATCTTCCAAAACGCAGCACTGAAAGAAGTGCCGGTTATGATATTGAGGCTGCAGAGGATGTAACGGTTCCGTCAATATGGAATTCTGAAAACAAAAAGCCGGTTTTTGTTAAAACCGGAATAAAAGCGTATATGGGTGAGGACGAGGTGTTATACCTTTATAATAGGTCGTCAAATCCCGGCAAAAAAGGACTTGTTCTTGCTAACTCGGTTGGAGTTGTGGACAGCGACTATTATAACAATCCCGACAACGAAGGACATATAATGCTTGCATTTTATAATGTTTTTCCTGAAGATGTTATTATAAAAAAAGGTGACCGCATAGGTCAGGGCGTGTTTGCAAAGTTTTTGAAAACAGATGACGACATAGCTTCGGGAGAACGAAAAGGCGGCTTCGGCAGCACAAATAAATAATAAAAAATGATGCGGTGATTAAGATTTAATCACCGCACTTTTTTATCTTTTCATATAAACGGGAATTCCGTTTTTTGTTTTAAGTTTTGGTTCACCTAAAACAAGGGGTTTCAAATATTCAATCATATCGTCTGTCAGGTCGTTGCCGTTAACAATCCATTCTTTTGGAACAACTCTTTCGCCGTTGGCAATTTTGCTGATTTCCTTTGCTTTGATTTCGAGAGTATAAGGATTATTTGATGTGCGGACAAATGCCATCATCATGCCGCTGCCACCATTTTCAGCCTCTTTAACAGCACTTTCGCCAACTTTAAATGCTTCACATACGTCTGTTTCGGAAGTGAAATGAGCTGCACAACGCTGGCTGACGTTAATTTCCACGCCTCTTGCTTTGTAACCAAGTTTTTCACGAACAAGGTTTTCTAAAACTTTCGCTGTGCCGCTTAAGTTTTTATGGCCGAAATTGTCAGTAAGACCGCTGGAAGCAGATTCGCATACATAGGTTCCATCTGCATATTTTATACCTTCGCTGACAGCAACAATAATGTTGTTTACGCCTTTTGCATTAAGGTCTTTTATGTCGCCGAGGAATTTTTCGTCGCTGAAATTGTCTTCGGGGAGATATATGAGATGAGGTGCTTTTAAAACATCGTTTCTTGCAAGAATTGATGCGGCAGTGAGCCAGCCTGCATTTCTTCCCATTATTTCGACAATGGTAACGGAATTGAGGTTGTAAACATCGCTGTCAATACCAATTTCGCGAACGGTTGTTGCAATATATTTTGCAGCAGAACCAAAACCGGGAGTATGGTCTGTTTCCATAAGGTCATTGTCAACAGTTTTGGGAACACCGATAATGTTTATGTCATAATTGATTTTTTTAGCATAAGCGGAAAGCTTGTCAACAGTTTCCATAGAATCATTGCCGCCTATGTAGAAGAAATAACCAATGTTGTTTCTTGTAAAGATATCAAAAATATTTTTGTAAAATTCTTCATCATCAAGTTTTGGGAGTTTAAATCTGCAGGAACCCAGATATGAAGCAGGTGTATGTTTTAAAATTTCGGCGTCTTCTTCAGTTTTAAGAACTGTGGACATATCCAGGAAGTTTTCTTTCAAAACCCCTTCAACGCCGTTTATGGCACCAAACACTTTGTCAATTTTTTCGCTTTTAAGCGCAGCTGTAGCAACGCCACAAAGGGAAGAGTTTATAACGGCCGTAGGGCCTCCGGATTGACCAACAATACAGTTTTTCATTTTATTTTCCTCGCTTTATATTTTGTGATACTAATATGTTATCACAAACAAGCGTTTTTTTCAAGATAATATTGACAATTATTTCAAATAATTTTATAATTATTTTCATAGGAGAGAAAAAATATGAAAAAAAGCACTTTATCGAGAACGGCTCTTTTTTTAGCAGCGCTTATCTGGGGAAGTTCTTTTGTTTTTGTTAAAAATGCAGTAGATGTGGTTGCACCGAGTCAACTGCTTGCTATGAGGTTCACAATTGGTTGTCTTTTGCTTTCTGTTTTGTTTCGCAAAAGACTTAAAATAATAGATAAAGACTACATAATAAGTGGGGGAATAATAGGCGTTTGTCTGTTCCTGGCTTATTTTATACAAACAGTAGGCATAACAGATACAACACCCGGTAAAAATGCTTTCCTCACTGCCATATACTGTGTTATGGTGCCGTTTTTGTTTTGGTTTTTAGGTAAAACAAAGCCGGACCGATATAATATTTCTGCTGCACTTATTTGCATCATGGGGATAGGCTTTGTTTCTCTTGGAGACGATTTTTCCATCGGCTTCGGAGATGCGCTGACGCTTGTCGGCGGATTTTTATATGCGGTACATCTTATTGCCATAACCATACTGTCGAAAGACAAAGATCCTATTGTAATAACAATCTTGCAGTTTGCAGTTACTGCTGTTATTTCGTGGATTGTGGCGCTCTTTGAAGGGAACATGGTATGGGCGCTTCCCGCGGATGCAATAGGGGAAATAGTTTTTCTTGGAGTTATGCCAACTGCAGGCGCATTGCTTTTGCAGAATATAGGCCAGAAAAACACCAATCCGTCTGTTGCGGCTATTATACTCAGTCTGGAATCGGTTTTTGGGGTGCTCTTTTCCATGCTTTTGTACGGAGAAGAACTGACTTTTAAAATTGCAGTTGGTTTTGTGCTAATTTTTGCAGCAGTTATAATTTCTGAAACAAAACTTTCCTTTTTAAAAGGTAAATTTGAGCGTTGACACAGAGTGCATACAGTGATATAATATAAGGTGTATTGTGACTACACAGAAAGGCGTTGATCTTTATGAAAAAAATAGTGGCGTTTGTCCTTGCGATGATGCTTGTATTTGCAACTCTTCCTGCAATGGCGGTTGCTTTTAGTGACCTTAATGCTTCCCACTGGGCATTCCCGGCGGTTTCCGAGCTTGTTAGCAAAGGAACAATTAGTGGATACACAGATGGTTCTTTCAGACCGGGAAACACTGTTACCCGTGCAGAGTTTGTCAAGATGGTCGGCGTGGGTTCAAAATCAAGAGACAGAGACTATAATGACGTTCCAAAAAGTCACTGGGCATATAAATATGTTATAACTTCAGGCTTTCTTTCAGACAGTAAGAACAATTTCAACCCCGATGTTGCCATAACA
>JAZSKF010000062.1:0-16116 GCA_045534715.1 Clostridia bacterium
GGCATAGATTTTATCGTGGTAAATACAGACAAGCCTATTTTGAACCGTTCTAATGCCAGAACAAAAATACAGATAGGCGAAAAGCTCACCAGAGGTCTCGGTGCAGGCGCAAACCCTGAAATTGGTAAAAAGAGTGCTGAAGAAAGTAAAGAAGAAATAGAAGCAGCTTTAAAAGGTGCTGATATGGTATTTGTTACTGCCGGCATGGGCGGCGGAACAGGTACAGGTGCAGCTCCGGTTATTGCACAGATTGCAAAAAATATGGGCATTCTTACCATCGGCGTTGTTACAAAACCTTTCAGCTTTGAAGGAAAGGTTAGAACTTCTCAGTCTGACGAAGGTATTGCAGCTCTCAAAGAGAATGTAGATACTCTCGTGATTATCCCCAACGACAGACTTCTTATGATAGCAGATAAGAAAACAACTATAAAAGATGCATTTCTTATGTCAGACGATGTTCTCCGTCAGGGTATTCAGGGCATCGCAGACGTTATCACAAACGACGGCGAAATCAACCTCGACTTTGCTGACGTAACAACTGTTATGAAAGACCGTGGCCTTGCTCATATGGGTATTGGTCGTGCCAAAGGCGACGACAAAGCAGAAATCGCTGTTAAAATGGCTATTAACAGTCCTCTTCTTGAAACAACAATCGACGGTGCAAGAGGCGTTCTCCTCAATATCACAGGCGGTGCCGACCTCGGATTGTTCGAAGCAGCTCAGGCAGCAGAAATTGTTAAGAGCTATATTGACGAATCTGCTACATTTATATACGGTATTGCTATGGATCCGTCACTTGAAGACGAAATTGTTATCACAGTTATAGCAACAGGTTTTGACGATCCTTCTCCAAAAGCAATTCCTTTCTTCTCGGCCCAGCAACCCGCTAAGGAAGAACCTTCCTACATACCGAGAGAAACAACTCCTTCCTATTCTCAGAGAGTAGATGATTTTTACAATAAAGCTCAGTCGAGAAATACAGGCTATTTCCCGCACGCTCCACAAAAAGCATCTTCCGTTGATGATGAAGGACTTGAAATTCCACCGTGGCTTTCCGGTTCAAAAGACTAATTAAAAAACCAAAAACCGTTAGAACAACATAGTTCTGACGGTTTTTTATTATTTTTCTATTTCGAATTTTTTTGTTGAAAGAACTCTGCTTTTGTGATATAATTTAAGTTGAAGAAGGTGAAAGCATGCTAGTCCCGGAACCAATGACAACCACAGAACAAATAAAAGAGGAATATAGAAAAACTTTTTTGCTGAATATTTTTAAAAAACTATGTAAAAAAATGAATAAAGATTCTCAATATCGCAACAAAACTCTAAAACTATTTCGCCAGTCCTATGATACTATTGAAACAACGCAAATTATTGTAAAAAAGGAATTTAATTGTGATTTGGATAAAGAAGAATCTCTGAAAATACATAAATGGTTAACAGCATATTTTAAAAAGTCTCCATCCCGTAAAATAATCCCACAAGAAACTAAATTTTATTTATATGAAAAACAAAAAGGGCTGTGTGTAATTTGCGGAGAAAGTTTGGGTAACATATGGTCCGAAATACATGTAGATCATATAATACCATGGGTTTTGGTAGGCGACGAATTAGATGACAACTATCAACTGCTATGCGACACATGCAATCAATGTAAAAGTTCCAGAACTGACTATATTTTCAACTCCCTTTTGGGATTAAATTAGGAGGATTTAATTATGAAAAGACTTTTGCTTCAAAAAATTACTCAATACGGCTCTACATGTTATGTTGGAAAAATGGATCCACGAGACTTAGTTCGCATTGCAACAAAAATTGAAATGAGCGCAACCCAAGATGCTCAAAGGCCATTAAACGCCAACAGGGTGAAAAGCATTGCAAAATATGTAGGAGAGGAAAAAGGCGTGTTGCCAAACACTCTTACAATCGCGACTAACGATAATAAATTTTGTATCAATAAACACCCAAATTTAGATGATATATACTACATTGATTTTCCTTCTGAAGAGGACGAGTTTGCTAATTTTGAAAACACTATTGATGTAATGGACGGACAGCATCGTTTGTATTCATTTAGCACCGATATCAGACTTATTTCAGATGATGTTCCCTATGAAATAGGGTTTACGTTATACATTAAACCCACTTTGGATGAAAGAAGAAAAATATTTATTAGTTGTAACGAAAAACAAGAAAAAGTTAGCGGAAACCTACTTATGTGGTTTAAGGCGAAACTTAATATGCTTTCAAACGATGAGAAGTTATTTTACTCTTTAGTTTCTAAACTCAACAACGAATATCCACTGAAAGATAGAATCATATTAGGTGCCGAAAAAATAAAAAATGGCATAAAGGCTAAAGAGCTAATTAAAGTCCTTGATAAATCAAAAGTTAAAAACATGATGATTGGCGACGACTATTTAACAGACGAACAACTTATAAAAGTTATATGCATATATTTATCAGCTTGGGAGAAAGTGGTTAGTTTCAGCTTCTCTTCTCCATCAAAAAATACTGGTGCAGCTGTGAAAATAGCAGGCTTAAGATATATGATTGCTATTCTTCCTTCAGTATGGGATCGAGCTTTGTCTTTAAGAAAACCCTTTGATGAATCTTTCGTTGAAGAAACACTTAAAAGAATGATATCTTCATTTGGTGTTGTAAGAGAAGAGTTTTTTACTTGCGAAGAGCATAAAATGTATTTTAGAGAAAGATCCTACACCGAGAGATTTGCAGAGGACAGTGTTTCCAAAATTCGTCTTATGGGTGCAGAAAATTTTAACCCCCTGTCTTAATATTATATACATTTTTCCTTGTTTTACAGATGTTAGAGATACAAAACTGTAAAACAAGGATTTTTTGTAGTTGTAATTGTCAAAAACTTTCCCACCTTTTTCCTTACATAAAAATTCCTTGTGTGCACACAATAGATTTGTAAAATTGATTTGTAGGGGCGATTCACAAATCGCCCTCGGGTCATTCGTGAATGACCCCTACGATGTTACTAAAGGAGATTTAACATATGAAAGCAACAGGAATTGTAAGAAGAATCGACGACCTCGGTCGTGTTGTTATCCCAAAAGAAATAAGACGTACACTCCGCATAAAAGAGGGCGATCCGCTCGAGATTTTCACTGACCGCGACGGTGAAGTTATTTTTAAAAAATACTCTCCCATAGGCGAGCTTGGCGAGTTTGCCTCCGACTATGCAGAATCTCTTTCAAGAACAAGCGGCTATCCCGTCTGCATAACAGACAAAGATTCCATTATCGCTGTGTCGGGTGCTTCAAAAAAAGACCTTTCAGAAAAGCCAATCAGCGACGATCTTGAACGCATTATGGAAGAAAAAACACTCTATGTGGTAAATCCATCCGCGGACAAACAGCTTTATGTTGTGCAGGACAATGACAAATATCAGGTGGGAGTTGTTGCTCCCATTATTTCCGAAGGAGACTGCCTGGGCACTGTAGTTGTTGTGTCAACAGGCGAAACCTCTCCCGGCGAAGTGGAAACAAAGCTTGCCCAGTCTGCAGCCGGTTTTTTAGGTCGCCACATGGAAGCGTAATTTAACAAAAAAGGACTAAAGAAAATTCTTTAGTCCTTTTTATCTTTATCTGCAAGCTCCATAATATATTTATATATGTCACCATAAACCTTGTCTTTGTTTGTATTTATCACCTGCGCAAGTTTCATAGCAGTTTCTTTTCCGCCTGCCATAACCTCCAGTTTAAGCCCTGTTTCGCCGTTTTCTTTATATTCCACAAGCACATTATAGTCCATGTCGTTTACCGGGAAATAATCGCAGGAAAATTTGTTTTCCGGCCGTTTTTCGGGACTGAGATGTTTAATATATTCTCTTATGTCTTCCCTGAACCTGTAAGGCAGTTTTTTAACAAAAAATCCAAGAGCTTCTTTTCCCCTGTCGTTTATAACAAACATCTCACTGTTGTCATTGTAAAAAGAAAAGATAAACCCGTCTTGTTCCAGTTTGAAAAGGGACTGACGCAAAGCAAAATAGTTTATGCCGCAGGCGTAGACTGCAACTTCTGTCAAAATTTCTCCTGTTACGCCATTTTCAAACTTGTCGATAACATACAAAATGGCCATTTTTGTTGCCATTTCAGTTCTCAGTACATACGGCATTTTAAACATCACCTCCCCTGTTACATACATTCTACCACAACATTTCTAAAAATTCAAGATAAAGATTGATTTTTGATTCTGATTGGTGTATAATATAGTTTACGATAAAATTATGTATGCGGTGGTGATTTTTTGGCAAATACTGTCGACATTTTAGGTGTTTTATTCAGCCGGATGGGCGTTGAAGCTTCTGCCGACCACATTTTTTCCATGTTGTCGGAAGAGGGGTTTCACTATGTTTTCACCCCAAATTCTGAAATTGTTATGTCTGCTGTTAAAGACAAAGATTTTGCCGCAGTAATAAACAGCGCCAATCTTTTAACTGCTGACGGAATAGGCATAATATATGCTTCAAAAATAATTGGCTCTCCCATTCCGGAACGTGCTGCCGGCTATGACATTTCGCTTAAACTTATGGAAAAGCTTGCCGCAAACGGAAAATCACTCTATCTTTTCGGGTCTGCGCCGGGAGTTGCCAAAAAAGCTGCAGAAAATCTTATGGAAAAATTCCCGTCACTCATCATTGCAGGTGTGCACGACGGATATTTTGACAAAGAAGAAGAATTTAAAATAATTGATGATATAAACGAGAAAGCTCCCGACGTGCTTTTTGTTTGTCTGGGCTCCCCCAAACAGGAAAAATGGATTTTTGATAGCAGGGACAAGCTAAACACAAAAGTTGCCATGGGTCTTGGAGGCTGTCTTGATGTTTATGCGGGCAACGTTAAACGTGCTCCCGACATTTTTATAAAACTGGGGCTCGAGTGGCTCTACCGGCTTATAAAAGAACCAAAACGTTTTTTCCGGATGCTTGCGCTTCCCAAATTTATTTTAACCGTTATATTCAGAAAAATTGCAGGAAAAATTTAATGAAAGGGTTGAACTTTTAGTATGAACGTTTCTCTTATTGCTCACACCGAGAATCCCGAAAAAATTATTGCTTCAGCCGCAAAACTTTGCTATTCTTCATCCGGCGTCAATGACATAATGGATGGTCTTGACGAGGAAAAAACTTCCAAATTTATAAATATGCTTATCATCATGGCACACGAAAGCCCCATTGAACATGTTTGTTTCAAATTTGGCATTGAGGGGGTAAGGCGCAGTCTGCTCGCACAATAGACCCGTCACAGAATTGCTTGCTACAGCGTGAAATCTCAGCGTTATGTGAGTGAAAAAGGATTTGCTTTTGTCACACCGCCCTGTATAGAAGAGAATGAAGAAGCGAAAAAAATATATCTTGACGCTATGGCTCAGGACACGGAAAACTACAACCGTCTCGCTGACATTTTGTTTAAAAAACATGTTGCAGAGGGTATGACAGAAGCCCAGGCTGAAAAAGCGGCAATTGAAGATGCCCGCTATGTTCTCCCAAATTCATGTGAAACAAAAATGATTGTTACAATGAACGCACGCAGCCTTTACAACTTTTTCCATCACAGATGTTGCAACCGCGCTCAGTGGGAAATCAGAGAATGTGCACATCTTATGTATAAACTTGTAAAAGATGTTGCTCCCACCCTGTTCAAAAATGCAGGTCCGTCCTGTGTTGCAGGTCCCTGTCCCGAAGGGAAAATGAGCTGTGGCAAAATTGCTGAAATGAGGAAAAAATATGAGTAAAGGAAAACTTATCGTAATAGAAGGGCTTGACTCAAGCGGCAAAGAAACTCAAAGCAAGCTGCTTTGTAATTATCTTGCTCAAAAAGGGTATAATGTTAAGAGGGTCGCATTTCCAAACTATGACAGTCCCTCTTCCTCGCTTATCAAAATGTATCTTGGCGGCAGTTTCGGAAGTTCTCCCGACGCGGTTAACGCCTATGCTGCTTCCTCATTTTTTGCGGTGGACAGGTATGCCACTTTCAAAACGGAATTTGAAGAGTTTTTAAACGAGGGCGGCATTGTTATTGCCGACCGATATACCACATCCAATATGATTCATCAGGCAAGTAAAATAAAAGACTCAGGCGAGAAAAAACGTTTTCTTGACTGGCTGGACGAGTATGAATATTCTCTACTGGGACTTCCCCGTCCCGATGTTGTGTTTTTCCTTGATATGCCTCTGGAAATCAGTTCAAAGCTTATGCGTGGCAGAGCAAACAAGATTGACGGCAGCGACACAAAAGATATTCACGAAAGTAATTTTTCTTATCTTACCGATACATATGACACCGCAATGGAACTCAAAGACCGTTTTTGCTGGACACACATACTGTGCGGACAGAACGGGTCCCCTCGCAGTGTTGAAGATATAAACGGCGATATTATAAACGCCCTGGGGATGTGAAAATATGAAAAAGCTTATTGTTTTTGACGGCAACAGTATAATAAACCGTGCTTTCTACGGTGTTCCCCTTTTGTCTACAAAAGACGGGGTTTATACTAATGCCGTTTTTGGATTTTTGAACATTTTACTCAAATATATGGAAGAAGAATCACCCGACTATCTGGCTATTGCTTTTGATATGCGGGACAAAACTTTCAGACACAAAATGTATGACGGATATAAAGCAGGCAGAAAAGGTATGCCGGACGAGCTTGCTTCCCAAATGCCGCTTTTAAAAGAAATTCTCGGCGCTATGAACATCTCTGTTCTTGAGCTTTCGGGCTATGAAGCAGACGATATCATAGGCACAGTTTCAAATCAGTGCGACGAAAAGGGCATCCGTTGTATTATTGCCACAGGCGACCGGGACTCTTACCAGCTTGTAAGCGAAAACACCTGTGTTTTTCTGCCCTCAACCCGCATGGGAAAAACAGAAACTCAGGTTATAACACCCGAATTTATAAAAGAAAAATTTGGCGTTTCTCCCTCCCAGATGATAGACATTAAAAGTCTTATGGGCGACAGCTCGGACAATATTCCCGGCGTTGCAGGCGTTGGAGAAAAAACTGCCGTGAAGCTTATTGCCGAATATGGCAGTATTGACGGCGTGTATGAAAATTTAGAAAACATCAAAGGTTCTCTGCACACAAAACTTGAGTCCTGCAAAGAGCTTGCATATCTCAGCTACTCTCTTGCGGAAATTTGCACCAAAGTGCCTCTTGAGCAGTCTATAGAAAGCTTTGCTGTTAAAGAGTATGATGACAAAAAGCTTGCCGAGCTCTTAAAAAAACTTGAACTTAATAAAATTATGGACAAACTCCTGCCGAACATCAGCTGTGAAACTGCCGAAATCCTGCCCTGTCCTGACATTATAAAAAATTCTTTTGAAGCTGCTGCAGCTATAAAAGAAATAACCTCTCTTGATATTTTTTCCTACTACATTTTTAAAGAGGGTAGCGAAATTGTGTCACTCTCTGTCGCGTCAAAGGAAAAGAGCTGGTATTTCTCTTTTTCGGCAGACCTTTTGTCCAGCTTTTATGTGGATGATGTGAAAGAAATTTTTGAATGTAACACAAAAAAAATCACCCACAGTTTAAAAGAGGATATTCTCATTTTGAAAAAATATGATATATCCCTTAAAAATGTGGTTTTTGATACTTCCGTTGCCATGTATCTGGAAAATCCTTTAAAATCCCGTTATGACATTGGTGAATACATGGGGTTTGAATCTTTCGAAGATTTTTTCGGCAAAGGGAAAAAAGCTGCCGGTCCGGCTCTTGTTCCTATTGATTCAATAAGTGTTTATGGCGCACGGCTCACACTTTCCATGCACACTGTTATGAAAGAGCTTTCTGCGCTCATTGAAAGTCGTGGCCAGAACAGTCTTTATTATGATATGGAGCTTCCGCTTTGCTATGTTCTTGCCGATATGGAAGATCATGGCTTTAAGGTTGATAAAAAAGCCTTGGCGCAGTTTGGCAGCGAAATTTCTGCTACTATTGATATTATTACTCAGAATATATACTCACTTGCCGGAGGAGAATTTAATATAAACTCTCCCAGACAACTTGGCGAGGTTTTGTTTGAAAAACTTAATCTGCCTGTTGTCCGCAAAACAAAAACAGGCTATTCCACCGATTCAGATGTTTTGGACAAGCTGGCCGGCAAACATGAAATTGTTGACTATATCAAGGAGTTTCGTATGCTGAGCAAGCTGAAATCCACTTATGTGGACGGGCTTATCCCGCTTATAGACGCTCACGACGGGAAAATCCATTCAAAGTTCAACCAGACGGTTACCGCTACAGGCAGAATAAGTTCTACCGAGCCCAACCTCCAGAACATCCCTGTCAGAACCCATCTGGGAAGTCAGATAAGAAAAATGTTTGTGGCAACAAGCGAGGAATATACTCTTCTTGACGCCGACTATTCCCAGATAGAGCTTAGACTTTTGGCGCATATTTCGGGCGATGAGGTTTTAATCGATGCTTTTAAAACGGGCAAAGATATTCACACAATCACCGCTTCACAGGTTTTTCACGTTGAACCCGAGCAGGTTACCCCTCAGATGAGAAGCAGCGCAAAAGCAGTAAACTTCGGTATTATTTATGGTATATCCGACTTTGCTCTGGCAGGCGATTTGCATGTTTCAAAGAAAACGGCCGGCGAGTATATGGAAGGATATCTGTCTAAATATTCAGGCGTGAAAAACTATATGACAGACATTGTCGAAAAAGCAAAAAAAGACGGTTATGTCACCACTCTTTTTGCAAGAAGACGTGACATTCCCGAGCTTAAATCACAAAAATTTGTTGAACGCTCATTTGGAGAGCGTGTTGCACTTAACACCCCCATTCAAGGGAGTTCGGCGGACATTATAAAACTTGCAATGGTTGGTGTTTACAATGCTCTTAAAGAGGGCGGGTTTAAATCCCGTCTTATTCTGCAGGTTCACGACGAACTCATTGTTGAAACTCACAAAAGCGAGAGGAAGCAGGTTATGGCAATCTTAAAAGATTGTATGGAAAATGTTGTTTCTCTTGCTGTGCCCATTCCTGCTGATATTCACGAGGGAGCGAGTTGGTATGATGCAAAATAAAAAAATTATTATAGGTCTTACGGGTGGCAGCGGCAGCGGAAAAAGTGCCGTTGCAAAGATTTTTTCGGAATTTGGTGCATATATTATTGATGCCGACGAAATTTCTCATTCTATAACAACATCCGACAAAAAAGTTCTTGAAAAAATAGAAAATGCTTTTCCCGGCACGGTAACTGATGCGGGGCTTAACCGCAGAAAGCTGGGTTCTATCGTTTTTGCAGACAAGGAAAAGCTTCTTAAACTTAATGAAATTATTCATCCTGCAATTATAGACAAAATGTGTCTCTTGGCAAAAAATTCTTCTGCCGAAATCACTGTTATTGATGCCCCGCTTTTATTTTCTTCCAAAAGACTTATAAAGCTTTGTGACGAAATTGTGGTTGTCGCCGCACCGGAAAGCGTTCGGATAGACAGAATAGTTGCACGCGACAAAATTTCCCGCGATGAAGCAAAAAACCGTCTTGCTTCCCAACTTTCTCCAGACGAGCTTATCGCCCGCGCAGACAAGGTAATTTATAATGACGGCAGTTTAGAAAATCTTAGGAGTGTAGTTTTTGATTATTTGCATAACCAGGCGTAAAAAAGCCGCATTATTAGTGGTTTTTTTTCTAATTATCACCATAATACTTTCTTATAAACCTTTTCTTCGAAAATATGAATATCCGCTGAAATACAGCGAGTTTGTGACCATCTGTTCCGAGCAGTATGATGTTGACCCATTACTCGTCTATTCTGTGATGAAAGCGGAAAGCAAATTTAACCCCGATGCCCAGTCCCACAAGGATGCGCAGGGACTAATGCAGATAACCCCCGAAACTGCCCGCTGGGCACTTGAAAAAATGGGGCTTGACGTTTCTTCTGACGTTTTCCACCCCGAAACCAATATTCGAATCGGCACATGGTATCTTGCAAAGTTGCTAGAAGATCACGACGAGAATATTGTTGCAGCTCTTGCGGCATACAATGCCGGCAGCAGTAATGTTAACAAATGGAAAAAAGGAGAAACCCTTAATATGTCTGATATACAGTATCAGGAAACCTATGACTATGTATATAAAACCCTTAAATATTACGAAACTTATAAAAAACTCTATCTAAAAGGAGATTTAAAATGAGCACTTTAAAGTATGAATTAAAAAACAGCTGGGAAACCAGCGATGCGGAAACTAAAAAACAAATGTATGATTTTTCAGAAGATTATAAAAACTTCTTAAACACAGGAACAACTGAACGTTTGTGTGTTAAAGAAGTGGAAAGACTTGCCAAAGAGCAGGGATTTTGTCCCCTTGAAGAGAAAAAAACTTTAAAGGCGGGCGACAAGGTTTATGTAATAAACCGCGGCAAAAACATCTGTCTTGTAAAAGTTGGCAAAAAACCCATTAAAGAAGGTATGGCTCTTATCGCCTCCCACATTGACTGTCCAAGACTTGACTTAAAACCTGTACCTTTGTTTGAGGACACAGGTATTGCTTATTTTAAAACACACTATTACGGCGGAATAAAAAAATATCAGTGGACAGCCCTTCCGCTTGGTATGCATGGTATAATCTTTACTAAAACCGGGTCTGTTGAAATTTCTGTCGACGGAGAAGATATATGTTTCTGCATTTCCGACCTGCTCCCCCACCTTGCAGTTTCGCAGATGACAAAACCTATGAAAGATGCCATCGACGGGGAAAGCTTAAATGTTATAGTCGGCACAATTCCAGGCAACGAAAAAGAGGAAAAAGTGAAAAATGCTCTGCTTGCATTGCTTAACGAAAAATATGGTATTATCGAAGAAGATTTTATTTCTGCAGAGCTTGAAATTTACCCTGCACTTCCCGCAAGAGATGTTGGGTTTGACCGTTCTCTCGTTGGCAGCTACGGCCATGATGACAGAGTGTGCGCCTACACTTCGCTCCGTGCGATTTTTGACAGCTCGGAGGTTGAAAAAACAGCTGTCTGCTTCCTTGCAGACAAAGAGGAAATAGGTTCTATGGGAAATACCGGCATGAAATCAAGTTTCTTCGAAAACATTGTTGCGGAAATGATTTCACTTCAGGAATCTTCATATAACGACCTTATGCTGCGCAGAGCACTCAGCCTATCTGTGTGTCTGTCGGCAGACGTTTGTGCAGCTTTTGACCCGACTTTTGCAAGCGTTTACGAAAAAAGAAACACTTCCTATATAGGCTCGGGAATTTCTCTTATGAAATATACCGGTTCCAGAGGAAAAAGCGGGTCAAGCGATGCATCTGCTGAACTTATTTATAAAATCCGCAACATTTTTGACGAAAATGATGTTGTGTGGCAGATTTGCGAGCTTGGCAAAGTGGACGAAGGCGGCGGCGGAACAGTTGCACAATATATCGCAAATCTCAATGTTGATGTTGTGGATTGCGGTGTTCCTATTATTTCAATGCACGCTCCTTTTGAGCTTGCTTCAAAAGCGGATATTTATATGACATATAAAGGATATAAAGCATTTTTTGAAAAAATATGAGTTAACTTGGAGTTTTTATGATGAGCGAACAGAACACTGTTAAAAATTTAATAAACGGTCTGTCCGCCATCAAGCCGGGCAGCAGGGAGAAAAATGTTCGGATGGTTCCAATACTTAAAAAAACAGGCGATACCTTTTATTTAAGTTTGAAAATCGGCACCAACCATATGTATGTGGTCAAAGACATTTTCCAGCTTATAAATTCCATAAAAACAGGGAGCACTGTCACATTCAGCAAAAACTTTGTTTTTGACGCATCCTCTATGGAATTTGTCAGTGCTGCGACAGGTTTTATAAATGTTTTGTCCGTTATGGTTTCGGAAAATCCGGTGGCTGCAAAGGAATTCCCTTTAAAGGAGCACCATATTTTGCCTCTTCTGCAAGAGCTTGCGGGTATGGATTTTGTTGTGTTTATGGGCACAATGGTCATGAAAAACGTAAACCTTTCCTTTTCTGCTCCACCGCTTTTTTTCAACCTTTCGGTTGCGGAGGAAAACTACCTGCTTTCCTGCCCCGAGCTTTTAAAGGTTCATCCTTTAACTTCAGATGGGCGTGTTCTTCTATGCGGACAAACAATATACATTCCCTCAGTAGCTCAGGCAAAAATCATAGCCCACCTCACCCACGCTATGAATGGCGGGGACTGCCTTTCTTTTACCGACGAATATAAACCAGCCGTAATAAAACGCATTCTTCCGCGGCTCAGACTCGTGGGAAAAACTACACTTGCCGAAGAGGTTAAAAAAGATGTAATCGTAGGTGAGCTCAAAGTACAAACTTTTCTTGATATTACCGATTATGGTGGCATTTCTGCTACTGTTTATTTTTGTTACGGAGCTCAAAAGTTCAACCATTTTCTTGGCGAAACTCCCATATCAAACGAAAAAATTCTGCTCCGTGATCTGCGGAAAGAAAACGAGTTTATCCGTCTCGCAGGAAATCTTGGGTTTGTGCCAAGCAGTGGCATTCTTTATATGAACGACGAATATAAACTCTACGACTTTTTGGCGGACGGAATATCTTTGCTTAAAGAAGTGTCCGATGTTTTTTATTCGGACAGATTCAACATAAACATAATTTCCCCCTCCAGAGGCAACGGCGGCGTCAGCTTAAGTTCGGGGAATATTTTGAATTTCTCTCTTACCTATGACGGCATTTCCGATGACGAACTTGAAAAAGTTATGCAGTCGGTAAAAGAAAAAAAGAAATTCTATCGTCTGAAATCGGGTTCTTTTGTTAATTTGTCTTCCAAAGCTCTGCTTGGAGGCCAGAATATTTTAGAACGTATAAACTCAAACAAACCTTCAGGAGAAATAAATCTTTCAAGAGCATTTCTCCTCAGTGACTATAATTCTGCCACGGTTAAACTAAGTTTTAACGATATGTTTGACAGTTTTATCGAGCGTTTCCGCAATTCTGACACGGAAATTGCAATTCCGGAATATATAGACAAAGTTCTTCGTCCCTATCAGCGGACAGGCGTGAAATGGATGAAAATGCTTTCCGATTTTGGTCTTGGTGGCATACTGGCAGACGAAATGGGTCTTGGCAAAACTCTGCAAACCATTGCATTTGTAATGAGTCAGTACGAAAAAACAAAAAAACCGACTTTAATTGTCGTTCCCACTTCCCTGATATTCAACTGGAAAGCTGAAATAGAAAAATTTGCCCCTGAGGCAAAAGTTACTGTCATAAACGGTGCTCCGGAACTTAGGAAAGAGTCGGCAGAAAAAATGAATGGCAGTCATTTTGTTATTACATCCTACGGTCTTTTAAAAAACGACCTGCCTCTATATCTTTCAACACAATTTGCATATTGTTTTATTGACGAAGCTCAACATATAAAAAACCCCAACACCTTTAATGCAAAGGTGGTTAAACAAATAAGTGCAGATGGTTTTTTTGCACTTACGGGCACACCTCTTGAAAACACTCTTTTAGAGCTTTGGTCAATTTTTGATTTTATAATGCCGGGTTATCTTTACACCCGCCATAAATTTCGCACGCTCTATGAAATGCCTATTGTGAAAGACAAAGACAAGTCTGCTCTTTCAATGCTTAAAGCTCATATACGTCCTTTCATTCTCCGCAGATTAAAATCTCAGGTTATGTCAGAGCTTCCTGACAAGCTTGAAAACTATTTGCCCTCCGAGCTCACCGAAGAACAGAAACTACTCTATCTTGGTTATGCGCGCCGGGCAAAAGAGGAAATTATTTCCCTTGGCGAAAATGGTGAGTTCGAAAAAAACCGCCTGAAAATACTTGCAATTATAACACGCCTCAGGCAGCTTTGTTGCCATCCGGCACTTTTTGTGGAAAACTACACAGGCGGCAGCGGCAAGCTCAGTCTTCTTCATGATATTGTGGAATCAAGCGTTGCAGCGGGTCACCGGATACTTGTTTTCTCCCAGTTTACAAGTATGCTGGGTCTCATCTCCGATATGCTGACCGATATGGGCATCAGCCACTATTATCTGGACGGCAGTACAAAAAGTGAAGACCGTTTCAACATGGTAAAATCCTTTAACGAGGGCAGCTGCGACGTTTTTCTGGTTTCTCTTAAAGCGGGAGGAACAGGGCTTAATTTAACCGGTGCTGACACCGTGATTCACTATGACCCGTGGTGGAACCCCGCAGTTGAAAATCAGGCAACCGACCGTGCTCACAGAATCGGTCAGACAAAAATTGTAAACGTTATTAAGCTTATCGCTACCGGCACCATAGAAGAAAAAATATGCGAGCTTAAAAGTGTTAAACAGGAAATGGTTGACAGCGTGATTGAAACGGGCGAAACCCTGCTTTCTTCCATGACTTTTGAAGAAATTAAAAATCTTTTCCACGAGTGAACATATCTGACAGGCATCTCCAACGGCGGTTGGAGATGTCTGTTTTGTTAACCAAATTTCCTGCCCCTGAATATGATGGTAGTATAAGGGGTGAGAGGATGAAAAGGCGCGGCTCCGGAATTTCCGGAATTTTAATAATCGGCGTGGGCGTTAGCGTCATTGTATCAATATGTCTTCCGTCGGTATGGCTTATATTTCTTCTTGGAGCAATGCTTATATGGGCAGGGCTCAAATTGGTTTGTAAATGATTGAAAGGAGTTTTTTATGAAAGTTGTCGTTTTTAAAATGCCACGTTTTATGAGTGGAATTGTTAAAGCAATTTTAAAGATGTAGAATGATTAAACTTGTAAACTATCGCATAACAAACATAATGTCTAACATTTCGGGCGAAATAATGGACTATGGTGTGAAAATGTCAGGCGCAAATCTTGAATGGACCGAAAGTATGGGCGAAGGAATAAAAATCGGTATAATTGATTCAGGCGTTGACCTTTCCCATCCCGATCTCATTGGAAGAATAAAAAAATATGCAAACTTTTCGGGTGGACCGCAAGATGATGTAACCGACGAAAACGGTCACGGAACCCACGTTGCCGGAATACTTTCTGCCAATCGCAACGGTTATGGTGTGGTAGGTGTGGCTCCCCTGGCAAGCCTTTATGTTGCAAAAGCTTTTGACAAACGGGGTATGGCAAGCGATGAAGCTGTTGCAAAAAGCATTGACTGGTTGGTTTCAAACAAAGTGAACATAATAAACATGTCCTTTTCTTCCACTGACCTTCCCTCCTATCATAACCAGATAAAAAAGGCGTATGATAAAGGAATTATTGTTATATGTGCCGCAGGAAATAACGGGCGCTTGAAAGGAAAAGCGCTTGGCTATCCGGCAAGGTTTTATGAAACCATTTCTGTCGCTGCAGTTGATATGAATACAAACGTTATGTCTTTTTCCTCAAAAAATGTGGGTGCGGACATCGCCGCACCGGGATATGAAATTTTGTCCTGTTATCCGGAAAACCGTTTTGCCAGACTTTCAGGAACGTCAATGTCTGCACCCATAATTTCAGGTGCCGCCGCAATTCTGCAAAGAAAAGCAAAAAACAGGCTGGGACGATTTTTAACCCCTGAGGAAATGCGAACTGTTCTTTGTATGTATTGTGAAGATATTGGAAAAAGGGGCCCTGACAGTGCCGCCGGTTGCGGCCTTTTCAGCTTTGGAAGAATAATAAAAGAATCGGACCGAAACACATAGCTATTTCGGCGTCTTCACATAGGGATTACCTATGCGAAGACGCCGTTCAGTTTTTCATTTATTAAAATTTTAAAAAACTCTTTACAACCGCTAAAATATGTGTTATAATACAAAAGTTGTAAATAATAAATGCACCATTAGCTCAGATGGTAGAGCACCTGACTCTTAATCAGGGTGTCTAGGGTTCGAGTCCCTAATGGTGTACCAAATAAGGCCATGCATCATCGATGCTTGGTCTTATTTATTTTTATCGGTGGGACTCGAACCCTGAGAGGGCAAAAAGCGTTTAGAAAAAGTTGCCGGGGGCAAGTTTTTTAGCTTTTTGGTGTGAGACGGGTACCGCGAGCAGTGCGGAGCGGTCGGTGAACAGGTAAGACGCTGAAAGCGGCTGCGTCCCTAATGGTGTACCAAATAAGGCCATGCATCATCGATGCTTGGTCTTATTTATTTTTATCGGTGGGACTCGAA
>JAZSKF010000188.1:0-4702 GCA_045534715.1 Clostridia bacterium
GACCGCTTGGCCTCCGACTTACGAATGTTGGATTATAAAGGCCTTCATAAAACCTTTCCTGGTGTCGTAGTTTGGTTTTATGAAAAAGATATTGTAATTTGGGTATCTATAGAAGAAATGGAAAAGATGGTCTTAGACGGCGAAAAGTCTATCGGCCTGCGTATGCTACAACACAAAAACGATAATGAAAAAGCGTATAATATAATAACTATTCCTTCGACAAAGCTTAGAGCTTTTATGGAATCAGACTATACCTATCTCGTAAAACAATTGGAGGCTATGTCAAATGGCTAAAGACTTAAACAAGGCCTTAGAGTCAGTAGAAATGACTTATAATCAAATTCGAGAAATTGCAGATAATATGCTGGCCGGTCCTTTCGACGAACCAAATCGTATTGTAGGTTTTATTCAGGCAAATATCGAGTCAATGTCAATAGAGATGCTTCGTGATTCTATTTTGAGATTGCAACTTGCTGTTTACTCTTTGAGTGAACTACGTGATCGAGCTGGTGTGAAAGCAGCATGTGCTGAAGCAATTAGAAAAGAAGCCTATGCTACTGCATACGTAGTACAAGAAGGCACTGCGGGAGTTAAAGACTCGAATACCACACTTGCTATTTCTGAAAATATCGTTGCACAGTGTCCATAAAGAGCCCGTATAAAGTGAAAGACACAGGCTATTTTATTGACGAGGTAGAAATTAAAACAGGCAAAAAAATTGCACTCAGGACGCCTACCTTTGCATTTAACGGTATTGTGATGGATATAGAAAGGAGCGATGACTGATGTTTATTGACGAAAAGGGAAAACTTTTTTCGAAGGTAAGTATTGTGGATATTCTCATTCTTTTATTTTTTATCTGCATCGTTGCTTTTGTTGGTATGAAATATGTTGTCCCGAACGAAAAGTTCTCCGCTTCAAATTTTGTAGACTGTGAATATACAATAACGATTGAAAATGTGCGTGATGCTTCTGTTAATGCGATGAAAAAAAGTATTGGTAAAAGTGCTTTTGACAGCAAGGGTGTTAACATCGGTAGGGTTAAAGAAGTTGTGAGCGTGGAAAATTATAAAAAGGGGGTTGCACAAACTGTCGGCAGCATGGAGCTTGCCGAAATGCCCGATAAATATGTTGTTAAAGCGGTGATAGAAACAAGCGGAACCAAAACCTACGACAGCATTATGATAGCAAACAAAAGTGAAATTACGGTTGGTAACAACCTGCTCATTTCCACACCCGAAATAATGGTTGAAGCAATTGTTTCGGATATAGTTATAAAATAGGGTCGTTTTTTGTTGAAGAGTAAATGTTTTAATCCCTGCAGTTTGTGGATATAATTTATATATAATGCACATTTGGTGTGTGATTATTTGTTGAAAAATTATATTGAAACGCAGGTGAATAATGAGATATAATAAAGTATTATAGTATAAGTCTGAAAGGATGAAGAAAAATGAAAATCACAAAAGAACAGGTTGAAACCAATAAAGTAAAGCTTGAGATTGCAGTGCCTGCAGAGGAATTTGCCGCAGCTATGCAGAAATCATACCAGAAAAACGTAAAGCATATAAATATACAGGGTTTCAGAAAGGGTAAAGCCCCCAGAGGTCTTATCGAAAAGGCATACGGTGAAGCCATCTTCTATGATGATGCTGCAGAATTTATTATGCAGGATACATACCCTAAAGCACTTGAAGAGGAAAAAGTTGAGCCAGTAGACCATCCTGAAATAGAAATCAAGGAAATCGGCAGCGGAAAAGAGTTTGTTTATACAGCTACTGTTACAACAAAACCTGTTCCCGAACTTGGCAACTACAAAGGTGTTAAAGTTAAAAAGGTTGAATATGCAGTAACAGACGAAGATGTTGACGCTGAAATAAACAACATGAAAGAAAGAGCAGCACGTTTTGTTGATGTAACAGATGCTCCTGCTGCTGACGGCGATGTTGCTGTTATCGATTTTGAAGGGTTTGTTGACGGCGTTGCTTTTGAAGGCGGCAAAGGTGAAAACCACAATCTCACGCTGGGCAGCGGCCAGTTCATTCCCGGTTTTGAAGAACAGATTGTCGGCAAAAATGTTGGCGATGAATTTGATGTTAATGTAACATTCCCTGAAGAATACCACGCTAAAGATCTTGCAGGCAAAGCGTCTGTATTCAAAGTAAAGCTGGGTGGGCTTAAGAAAAAGGAATATCCTGAACTTGACGACGAGTTTGCTAAAGATGTGAGCGAATTTGATACTTTTGAGCAGCTTAAAGAAGAAACAAAGAAACGTCTTGTAGAAAATGCGGAAAACCGTGCAAAAAGAGAACAGGAAGATGCAGTTTTAGAAAAAGCTCTTAAAACTATGAAAGTCGAAATCCCTGAAGTTATGGTTGACAACCAGGTTGAACAGTATCTCCAGGATGCAAAATATAAAATTCAAGCTCAGATGCCGGGAATAACTTTTGAACAGTACCTTGAATATACAGGCGGCAGCGTTGAAGAATTTAAAACAAACGTTAAAGACCAGGCTAAAAAAGACGTTGAAATAAATCTTCTTATAGAAGCTATTGCAAAGAAAGAAGAAATCACTGTTTCAGACGAAGAAGCTGAAGAAGAAGTTAAAAAGCTTGCTGAACAGTATAAAATGGATATAGAAAAAATCAAACAGATTTTAAGTGTTGACCAGATAAAAGAAAATCTTGTACCCAAAAAGGTAATTGACCTTCTGGTAGCAGAAGCAAAAATTTCCTAATCAGCAAAAAAAGTCTGTTTGGAGAAGGAAGGTAAAAGACATGATGGAAAACAATTATATTCCTGTTCCTTACGTTGTAGAACAAACAAGCCGTGGAGAAAGGTCGTACGACATCTATTCCAGACTTTTGGTTGACCGTATAGTTTTTTTAAACGGCCAGGTAACTGATGAGTCTGCTTCGGTAATAATCGCACAACTTTTGTTTCTGGAAAGCGAAGCTCCCGACAAGGATATAAACTTTTATATCAACAGTCCGGGTGGTTCGGTTACAGCAGGCCTTGCAATTTACGATACTATGAACTATATTAAATCGGACGTTTCCACAATATGTGTGGGTCTTGCAGCCAGCATGGGTGCATTCCTGTTATCGTCCGGTGCAAAGGGCAAACGTTTTTCACTGCCAAACAGCGAAATTTTAATTCATCAGCCGCTGGGCGGAACGCAGGGGCAGGCAACAGATATTGAAATATATACAAAAAATATCTTGAAGATGAAAAACAAGCTTAACGGTATACTTGCTGAAAACACAGGTAACCCCCTTGAGACAATCATGAAGGACACAGACAGAGATAACTATATGTCTGCGCAGGAAGCTTTGGATTACGGACTTATAGATAAGATTATTTCAAAAAGATAGAAAGTGAGAACTCTATGGCTCGTGATACAAAAAATCAGCGTTATTGTTCTTTTTGCGGCAAAACAGAAAGTGAGCTAATGTGCCCGCTTATACAAGGACCCGAATCATACATTTGCGGGGACTGTGTTGTGGCATGTTTAAACTCGCTTCAGGCGGAATCGGATATAAATACCAAGGACCAGGTCCGCAAAATGCCAAAGCCCAAAGAGATTAAAGAAATTCTTGACCAGTATGTAATAGGTCAGGACGAAGCGAAAAAGGTGCTCAGCGTGGCGGTTTATAACCACTATAAACGGCTGGGCAGCCAAGAATTTAATTCGGACGAAGTGGAACTGCAAAAGTCCAACATTCTTTTGCTTGGCCCCACAGGGTCGGGGAAAACCTTGCTTGCACAAACACTTGCGAGAATTCTTGATGTGCCTTTTTCCATTGCCGACGCAACAACGCTCACTGAAGCGGGATATGTTGGCGAAGATGTTGAAAACATTTTGCTGAGGCTCATTCAGGCAGCCGATTATGATATAGAACTTGCGGAACGCGGAATTATCTATATCGATGAAATTGACAAAATTTCAAGACGAAACGAAAACCCGTCCATCACACGCGATGTCAGCGGCGAAGGCGTTCAGCAGTCTCTTCTTAAAATACTTGAGGGGACAACGGCATCTGTTCCTCCGCAGGGAGGAAGAAAGCATCCGCATCAGGAGTTTATCCAGATAGACACTTCAAACATTTTGTTTATCTGTGGCGGTGCTTTTGACGGACTTGACAAGATCATACAAAACAGAATAGGCAAAAAAACTCTTGGGTTTGAATCCCAGCTTATGCTGAGGGAAGACCTGGAAAAAGGAGATATTTTCTCCAAAGCCATCCCGCAGGATTTGCTTAAATTCGGTTTAATTCCGGAGTTTATAGGGCGTCTTCCTCTTATTGCATCTCTTAATCTTTTAGACGAGGATGCACTTTTCAAGATTTTAAAAGAACCAAAAAACTCGCTTGTTAAGCAATACACCAAAATGTTTTTGTATGACGGCGTAGAACTTGAATTTGAGGACGAGGCTCTCCGTGAAGTAGCAAGAGAAGCTATGAAAAAGAACACAGGAGCCAGAGGACTCCGCGCCATTTTAGAAGAAATCATGATGGACATTATGTATGAGGTTCCGTCAGATGAAAGCATTGAAAGATGCATCATAACAGCAGAAACAATAACAGACAGAAAAGCTCCTGTTGTTGTCAGAAAAACAAAAAAACTATTTAATGAAAAAGCGGATGTCGGTTAAGCCGGCGGTTAGTTTTAAGAGTTAATCGGTTTTTAAACCACATTTTTA
>JAZSKF010000028.1:0-8618 GCA_045534715.1 Clostridia bacterium
AGTTATAGGTAACCACTATCTGATAAAACAGTTCCCGCGTGCAAAAGCTACACCCCTTGCAGGTGCAGTTGAAACATTTGACCCGGCAACCTATGCGGTTCACGACGAAAGACAGAATCAGCTTGCAAATGACATTATGGCAAAGGGCTATCTTGAAGCTTCCTGGTCGAGATGGGGAAAACTATACAGCTCAAATTCCATTGACAGTTACCAGGCAGGTACAACAAGACTTCTTTACACGACAAGACATATACCACAGTCATTTAACGAGAGCGAAGTGCCGACACTTCCGTATGCTATGCATGACGATTATTATGTGTTCGAAGCTGGTGAAGGATTGATGGGAGTAAAACATAAAGGTATGTACTATCAGTTCTTCTATAGCAATGGTCTTGATATTATAGGAGCATATTCATGGCATACTGCGGCACCAATGGAAATTTGGGATGAATATTTCTCAACGATTGTTGCTTCACAGAAACCTCATTCAGGTTCATATAGAAAGATAGCTAATGGCGGTCATCCGAAATATAATGCTGAAAACAGGGATTATCGTGGAATTCTTGAAGTTGATGATGTTGTTTCATCCGGTGTTGTTGGTACACTTGCTAACGGCGACATTATGATAGAAGGTAAAGAATATCACAATGAACTTACATGGCTTGAACCGGGCAAAAAATTCAAAATTTCGGGACAGAACTGCTATGGCGGTAAAAAGGTTGTGTGGATATACACAATGACTGAAGAAGGAATGGAAATTGAAGGCGGCGTTGAAAGCATCGAAGAAGGCGACGACCTTTGGATTCAGATTCCTTTCCTTGACAGAAGCAGTGAGGTTTCGGGTGCGACACTTACATACAGCGATGATAAGGACAATGTTGTAACTGCATATAATGGCAAGTCTGTAACATTCGGCTGGAAAGAAGGAACTGAAAGCCGTTTTCTCGCAAAACGCGGAGAAAACAGCATTTACAGAGAACTTCAGCTTAAACTCACTCCCGAAAAACCTCTTGCAAAAATCAAAATTACAAGAGATGTAGGAGATTACAAGCTTGCTGTGTATGATACAGCAGGTGTATAATTAAATAAGTTAGACGGACATCGAAATTTTCGATGTCCGTTTTTTTATTTTTTACATAAAAATTTATATTATGCAAAAAATAATTTAAAAGTTTTTCTATAAAAAACCGATAGAGGATTTTAATATTTTAGAGGCCATATCTTTTCAGCATAGGTGATTAAACAAACGGTTATGTTAGTATACGAGGGGTGAAAAAATGAAATGGTTTAAAAAATCTTATTTTTTTGTTTTTTTCATAGCAATAACCTATGTAATTTCCTCCTCTAACGGTTTGTGCAATGATGTTGCAACCAGACAAGCCTTTGCACACGAAAACGGCAGATTACTCGAGCAAAATCTTTCAGAAGTATATGTAATACCCGGAGGAAACACAATAGGAATAAAGCTTTATACAGACGGCGTTCTCGTTGTCGATACAACCGAGTTTGAAAGTGCTTCAGGCGAAATTGTAAACCCGGCAGAAAAAAGCGGTATACGGCCGGGCGATATTATTTTTGCGGTTAATGGAAAAAAGGTTTCTGAAAGCAATGAGATAGCCCATTTAATCTCTTCATCAAACGAAAAACCAATTTCCTTGTCTCTTTCAAGGAAAGGAAACTTGTTTGACGTAAATATTGTTCCGTGTAAAGAAAAAGAGAGTAAAGAATCAAAGCTGGGAATCTGGATTAGAGATTCTGCGGCAGGTATAGGAACGCTGACATTTGTAAGGACAGACAACAAAAAGTTCGCTGCTCTCGGGCATGGAATAACAGACAGAGACCTACGGGAAAAATACAGCGTTAAAACAGGAAGCATTGAAATCGCCAACGTTATGTCCGTGAAGAAAAGTGATCAGGGTGTTCCGGGAGAACTTGAGGCAACCTTTGGCGGAAACGGAAAAGATATAGGTGTGCTTGAAAGAAATCTTGACTGCGGAATATTTGGCAGTGTAAACAGTTTGCCTGAGGGCGAAAAAATGAAAGTCGCAACGAGATGGCAAATAAAAGAGGGCCCTGCGGTTATAAGATGCTCACTCGATGGGAAGAAAGTTGAAGAATTTGACATTGTTATAGACAAAATAATGTTGGGTGGAAATTTTTCTACCAAATCCATGGTTGTAAAAGTTACGGACGAAAATCTCATCAAAAGAACAGGGGGTATTGTTCAGGGGATGAGTGGCAGCCCTATTATTCAGGATGGCAAACTCGTTGGAGCAGTAACACATGTGTTTGTTAACGACCCCACAAAAGGATATGGCATATTCATTGAGAATATGTTGTCTGAAACTGAAAAAATAGAATAAAGAAAATGTCTGTCTGTCTTGTCGCAGGCAGACATTTTTTAAAGGGAGAAAAACAAGAGAATTCAAGTGTTTTTACAAATAACTATTGACAAACATAAAATAAAAAGTTATAATAAAGTGTGGTATAGATTAAACTTTACTGTTTTGACGTATTTTCTGTTTATCGTTTATTTCGGAGGGAGGGGAAATTTATGTCAGAAATCAGAATTAAAGAAAATGAAAGTTTGGAAAGCGCACTTCGCAGATTTAAGCGTTCCTGTGCAAAATCAGGTGTTTTATCTGAACTTAGAAAAAGAGAACACTATGAAAAACCAAGCGTAAAACGCAAAAAGAAATCCGAGGCGGCAAGAAAAAGGAAGTTCAAATAATTATGGAACTTAAGAATGTCCTGCTGGAAGATATGAAAACAGCAATGAAGGACAAAGACGTTATTAAAAAGGATACTGTTCAGCTTGTCCGTGCAGCAATTCTTCAATATGAAAAAGATAACAAAGCGGTTTTAGATAATGAAGGCGTTATTGAAATAATAGCAAAAGAAGTTAAACGTTATAAAGACGTATTGCCCGACTACGAAAAAAGCGGCAGACAGGATTTAATTGATGAAATTCATCGCAAAATAGAAATTTTGATGCCATATCTGCCCGAGCAGATGTCCGAAGAGGAAATGCGTACAACAGTTAAAGAAGTAATATCACAGACCGGCGCTACATCAATGAAAGATATTGGAAAAGTGATGAGCGTCATTATGCCTTTGCTAAAAGGCAGATGTGATGGCAGAGCATTAAATGCTTTGATAAAAGGATATTTATCTTAAAATCAGAGAGCTTGCATGAAAGTGCAAGTTCTTTTTTTGTATAGGAAACAAATCTTTGGTAAAAATATATTTATTATAATTTTTACGGAGGTAAAATATGGACAGAAGAAAAAAGAAAAGGGTCAATCTGCTTTACTTTTTTTCGTTAGCACTTGGTTTGACAATAATTGTTTTGGGATTTTCGGTTACAAAAGACGCAAAAACAAAAATGGAGCAGCAGACGGCTGAACAACAAAAAATGCAGGAATCATTAAATCAGGAAAGCTATAAACCAACAGCCAGCTATGCACAAAATGTTCCAAAAAGTAGCCAGCCAGAAGCAGCAGAAACAGTAGAAACTGTAGAGGAAGAAAACTTTAGTCCCAATCTTGATGAAGTGGTTCTTCTGATGCCGGCGGATGGAGAAATATCTGTTCCGTTCACGGGGAAATCACTTGTTTATTCAACATACTATGATGACTGGCGTGTTCATAAAGGAGTTGATATCGGCGCAAAAGCCTCGGGACAAGTCCGTGCAGTTGCAAACGGTATAGTTTCAGAAAAGAACAAAGATGTATCGCTGGGGATTGTAATTAAAATAAAACATGGAGATTTTGAAACGGTTTATGGTAATTTGTCCACACACGAGCTGGTTAACGTGGGCGACAAAGTGCGTGCAGGGGACATTATAAGTGGCATAGGCGCATCTTCCCCAGCAGAAGCAAAAAACCCGCATCTTCATTTTGAGATTATTTTTAACGGAGAAGATGTTAATCCGGAACCACTTCTTGCGCGTTAAAAAATGGCAGCCTAAAATTGATTTTTAGGTTGCCATTTTGTTTAAAATATAGTATAATAGTAATGATATGTAAAAATATGCTAGTTTGGCTGGTTAAAGGACAAGTTTTGTGGAGGAAAAATGAACATATACGACAAGTTAAAACCCAAAAAAGTGTTTCATTATTTTAAAGAAATATCCGCCATTCCGCGTGGCTCGGGGAATATGGACAAAATCTCGGAATACTGTGTAAATTTTGCGAGAGAAAATAATTTAAAATATGAAAAAGATTCTTTTGGTAATGTTATTATATATAAACCTGCCTCTGACGGATATGAAGAAAAAGAACCGGTGATACTGCAGGGGCATTTGGATATGGTGTGCCAGAAAACTGATGAGAGCAACATAGACTTTGAACGCGATGGTTTAAAACTTTACATTGACGGAGAATTCCTAAAAGCTGATGGGACAACGCTTGGGGCGGATAACGGAATTGCCGTTGCAATGGTGTTTGCCATCCTTGAAGATAAAACCTTGCACCATCCGCCGCTCCAGGCAGTTTTCACAACCGATGAGGAAATTGGTATGATTGGTGCGGGAAAACTTATGTTTGACAAACTCTCGGCAAAAAAGATGATAAATCTTGATGCAGAGGAACAGGATATGCTCACCGTGTCCTGCGCAGGAGGAAGCGATTTTCGTTTTCGTCTGCCCGCTAAGCGCGAAACTGTCAGCGGGAAAAAGGTAACAGTTTTACTCCGCGGATTAAAAGGCGGACATTCGGGTGTTGAAATTCACAAGTGGAGAGTTAATGGAGGCATTTTAGCAGGTAGAATAATAAATTCTTTAAACAAGCTTTGCATGACTCGCCTTATAAGTGTGTCGGGCGGAGATAAAGCCAACGCAATTATACCTTCTGCGAAAATTGAGTTTGTCGTGTGGGATTGTGAGAAATTTCAAAAAGATTTTCAAACTGTTGTTTCGGCAATAACCCGGGAAATTTTTGACCGTGAACCATCTTTCACGGCGGAAATTGAAACAGGGGAAGAAGGAAGCTATGAGGCCCTGTCAAAAAAATCGGAGAAAGATATTGTGCATTTACTTCTGACAGTACCGAACGGCGTGCAGGATATGAGCGCACAAATAGAAAACTTAGTTGAAACATCTTTAAACATTGGGGTTTTATCTACAAGTGAAACAGAAATTTTTGCGCATTATGCACTGCGCAGTAACAAAATGTCATCACTTGAGTTTTTAGAAGAAAAGCTAACAAATATTGCAGAGCATAACAATTGGGAATATGACATCTCTGGTCATTATCCGCCGTGGGAGTACCGTGAAAACTCTTCTTTGCAAAAAATATATACTGACACATTCAGGAAAAGGTTTGGATATGAGCCGACGGTCACAGCAATACATGCGGGTCTTGAGTGTGGAGTTTTTGCAGCAAATATAAAAGGAATTGAATGCATTTCCATCGGACCTGATATATTTGATGTACACACTGTAAATGAAAAACTGAGTATTCCTTCCACAAAAGCTGTTTATGAGCTTCTAATAGAATTACTTAAAAATTTATAAAAGTAAAATAGTCACATTGACGGATTGGAGAAAAAATGAGTAACGAAAAAGAATTTAAACCTTATGTTTCCGCAGAAAAAATTATACCTGAAATAACCGTTACGTCGGTCATAATGGGAATAATTCTGTCGGTTGTGTTTGGTGCAGCAAATGCTTATCTTGGACTCAGAGTCGGCATGACAGTTTCTGCATCCATTCCTGCAGCTGTGATTGCAATGGGCGTTATACGTGTGTTGATGCGTAAAAACTCCATTTTGGAAAGCAATATTGTGCAGACAGTAGGCTCTGCCGGAGAATCTTTGGCAGCAGGCGCAATTTTTACTCTTCCTGCACTGTTTTTATGGGCATCCGAAGGTGTAATGAACAAACCAAATCTCATTGAAATCACTTTAATTGCACTTCTCGGCGGATTGCTTGGCGTATTTTTTATGGTACCGCTTCGCAATGCACTTATTGTTAAAGAACACGGCGTTTTGCCTTATCCGGAAGGAAAAGCTTGTGCTGAAGTTTTGCTGGCAGGAGAGGAAGGCGGAGCAAGTGCTTCCACAGTTTTTGCCGGTATGGGACTTTCTGCCATTTTCAAATTTGTTATTGATGGTCTTAAAGTTGCTGCGGGTGAAATTTCTCACACGTTTTCAGGTTTTGCCGGAACAATCGGTACACAGATATATCCGGCAGTACTGAGCGTTGGTTATATTTGCGGCGCTCGTATTTCTTCATATATGTTTGCGGGCGGTGTGTTAAGCTGGCTCGTTTTAATTCCTATTATTATTCTGTTTGGCTCGGAAATAGTATTATACCCCGGGACAATGCCGATTGGTGAAATTTTTGCTGAGGGTGGCGCAAGCGCAATCTGGGGCTCTTACATTCGATATATCGGTGCCGGTGCACTGGCTGCAGGTGGTATAATAAGTCTTGTAAAATCATTGCCGCTTATTGTAAAAACATTTGTGGGTGCTGTTAAAGTGATGGGCGGACAGAAAAATTCATCACTTCTTCGTACTGAACAGGATATGAGCATGAAAATGGTTATTTTTGCGATTATTGTTCTCACACTCCTCGTTTGGCTTGTGCCTGCTGTGGCGGTAAGTCTTCTTGGTGCAGTTATCATAGTTGTTTTTGGATTTTTCTTTGCAACTGTTTCATCAAGGATGGTTGGTCTTGTGGGCAGCAGCAACAACCCGGTTTCCGGCATGGCAATTGCCACACTTTTGATTGCAACGGTAATATTAAAACTGACAGGCTCAACGGGGGCATACGGCATGCACAGTGCAATTGCAATCGGTTCAATTATCTGTATTGTTTCTGCCATAGCAGGTGATACATCCCAAGACCTTAAAACAGGATATATCCTCGGCGCTACTCCAAAAAAACAGCAAACAATGGAAATAATTGGTGTGGTTGCTGCAGCTTTTGCAATTGGCGGCACACTTTATCTGCTTGATAGTGCGTGGGGATTTGGTACAGAACAACTTGCTGCACCTCAGGCTACACTTATGAAACTTATCATTGAAGGTGTTATGAACAATAGCTTACCTTGGGGACTTGTATTTATCGGCGTGTTTATCGCAGTTGTTGTTGAAATAATAGGTATACCGGTGCTTCCTTTTGCAATCGGTGTTTATCTCCCTGTTCAACTTAATGCGTGTATTATGGTAGGAGGACTGATAAGACTTCTCCTTGATAAGATTAAAAGAAATGAAGAAGAGAAAAAAGAAATTGTAAACGATGGCATACTTTTCTGCTCAGGTATGATTGCTGGAGAAGGACTTGTTGGTATACTTCTTGCAGTATTTGCAATTTTCGGTTGGGACAAGATTATAGATTTGGCTGCAAAGCTCGGACTTTCTTCTATCACAACAAATATTGCATCGGTTGTACTCTTTATAATAATAATCGGCTCAGTTCTTAAATTTTCTCTTTGGAGAAAACGTAAACAGTCATGAAAAACAGAGAGTCAGAAAATTATTTAGAGCGCATACCTGTCCGCAAGGCTGAAATAGTCTGGTCGGTAGACGAAAGCGGAAAAGTTGTTCTTGAAATGGAGAACAAGGGAGTGGTGAACCGACTTGCTCAGAAGCTGCTGGGTAAACCCAAAATCAGCTATATTCATCTGGACAGAATGGGAAGCTTTATCTGGCCGCTTTTAGATGGAAAAACAAATATTATCCAGCTTGGAGAAAAGGTGAAAGAAGAGTTCGGTGAAGATTGCAATCCTCTTTACGAGCGACTTATAAAGTTTATTTTAATACTGGAAAACAACCGTTTTATTGAGTGGAAAAAAGTAACAAATATATAAAGGAGATGACATTATGGAAATACAACTCCAGGAACTCATTGACCAAATCAAAAAAGAAGGCGTACAGGCAGCCGAAACAGAGGCAGATACTTTACTTAATGCTGCAAAAGCGCAGGCAGAAAAAATAATTGCTGATGCTAAAATGCAGGCGGACAAAATTTTAGCAGATGCTAAAAGCGAAAATGAACGTATGGTGAAATCAAGTGAAGATGCAATAAAACAAGCGGGACGTAATCTTCTGATATCATTCAGAGAGAGCATTGCAAGAGAACTTGATGCTATCTTAAGTAAAGATGTAACAGCCGTATATTCTTCTGAGAAACTGGCAGGACTCATTGTAAAAGTTGTGGAAAACTGGGCAGCAAAACCCGACACAGACGACGTTTCGGTTATTTTAAACAGCCAAGATTTAAAATCGCTTGAAGAAACCGTACTTGCCGGAGTAAAAGAAAAGCTGCAGGGCGGTGTTACGCTCAAGGCAAACGACAACTTTGACGGAGGATTTCGCATTTCTGTAAACGATGGAAATGCATATTACGATTATTCTGCCGAAACTGTGGTTGAAATGCTGTCAAAATATCTCAGCTTAAAGGTCACTAAACTTTTGAAAGAGGCGGAATAATTATGGCAGAATATTATCTGATATCACAACTGCCCTCCCTGGACGGAATAGGCGAAAACACACCACTTCCTATTGATGAGGAACGGTTTTTTGAGTTGTGTGGACGGCTTTTAGGCAAAAAAGCACAAAGTGAAATGGAGAAATTAACCATTGCTCCGCCGATAGAACTCGAAAAGACAAGT
>JAZSKF010000059.1:0-2024 GCA_045534715.1 Clostridia bacterium
GCTTTATAAGCCGTGTTTTTATTATCCGTAGGAACATCCGATTTATTGCAAGTCAGCTTAATTCCATCACCGTCATCAATTGTAACGGTAACTTCATCACAAAGGGGAATTTGTTGCATAACCATTTCGACACTATGATAACCATTTGGAAACTTTCCTAAAATGTCGAGACTTAAGTTGATTTTAGCAAAAGCAGAGGTAGTAAGTGTTTTCATAATTACTCCCCGATAGTTTCTTCTGTTTCGACAGATTTAGGCGTTTCTTCTGTTTCACTCACTTCTTTAACTTCAACAGATTCAACTGTCGGTGGGTTAAACAACGCTTCAAATTCGTCAGCATCAATCTTTTCCTTATCCAAAAGAAGTTGAGAAAGCTGATTAAGCTTATTCATATTTGTTTTGAGAATATCTTCGCATTTTTTATAGCATTCGTCGATGATAGCTTTAATTTCTGCATCAATTTCAGCAGCCACGCTCTCACTGTAATCCTTTGTGTGGCCAAAATCTCTGCCGATAAACACTTCATCATTGCTGTCACCAAAAACTCTTGTTCCAAGCTTTTCACTCATACCATATTTGACAATCATATTTCTTGCAATAACAGTTGCCCGTTCTATGTCATTGGAAGCGCCTGTGCTTATATCGCCAAGCATAAGGTTTTCAGCAATTCGTCCGCCGAGAAGAACAACAATTTCCTCAAGCATTTCAGTTCTTGAAGTATATGATGCATCATCTTTTGGAAGTGAGAGGGTATATCCGCCAGCTCTTCCGCGCGGAATAATGGAAACCTGATGAACTCTGTCTTGGGTTGGCAGGAATTTTGAAACGATTGCGTGACCTGCCTCGTGAACTGCAGTAAGTCGCTTTTCCTTTTCGGTAACCATTCTTGTTTTCTTTTCAGGCCCTGCAATAACCTTCATAATAGATTCTTCAAGGTCTTGCATTGTAATTGTGTCACGGTTTTCTTTCGCCGCTTTTAATGCTGCCTCATTGGTAAGATTTTCAAGGTCAGCCCCGGTAAAGCCAACTGTTGTTTTAGCAAGAACATCAAGTTTTACGCTTTCATCAAAAGGTTTTCCTTTGGAGTGAACTTTAAGAATGGCTTCCCTACCCTTGACATCAGGAGTGTCAACAAGCACCTGACGGTCAAATCTGCCGGGACGGAGCAAAGCTCGGTCTAAAATATCGGGGCGGTTGGTTGCAGCGATAATAATTACGCCGTCATTTGCGCCAAAACCGTCCATTTCAACCAAAAGCTGATTTAATGTCTGCTCTCTTTCGTCATGACCTCCACCAAGTCCTGCACCTCTCTGACGGCCGACAGCGTCAATTTCGTCTATGAATACAATACAAGGTGAGTTTTTCTTTGCCTGTTCAAAAAGATCACGAACACGGGATGCACCAACACCAACAAACATTTCAACAAAGTCTGACCCTGAAATTGAGAAGAATGGAACGTGAGCTTCTCCTGCAACGGCTTTCGCAAGAAGAGTCTTACCTGTTCCCGGGGGTCCAACCAAAAGAACACCCTTTGGTATTCTTGCACCAAGTTTTTGGAATTTTGAAGGGTTTTTAAGAAATTCAACAATTTCCTGAAGTTCAGCCTTTTCTTCATCAGCACCGGCAACATCTTCAAAAGTCTTTTTGGAATTCTCATCAATATTCATTTTTGCCTTTGTTTTGCCAAAAGACATAACACCTCTGCCGCCACCGCCCTGAGCATTGTTCATAAAAATAAACCAGAAAACAAAAATCAATATAATCATACCCAGCGACGGAAGAAGACTAAGCCACCATGGAGTTTCAGCAGGCTTTGGAGTGCTGATAACCAGGGCCTTTGCCTGAATCTGTTGTTCAATTTCTCTGTCGCAAGCTTCGTAAAGCGCATTATAGCCGGGAATGTCAACCTCTATCTTTTTTCCACCAACCAAGGTTGCGTAGGCGGTGTTTTCAAAGATTTCAAGTTCTCTGACTTCTTCACTTTTAATTGCATTAACAAGATATGAAAAATTATACTTTTCTGCT
>JAZSKF010000224.1:0-4175 GCA_045534715.1 Clostridia bacterium
GGATATTGATGTTTTTGCCTGCACAAACGGTCCCGGTTCGTTTACGGGAATACGTATTGGAATTGCAACAGTAAAAGGGCTTGCAACTCCGGCGGACAAACCTGTCATCTCCGTTTCTTCTCTTGAAACAATGGCATATAATTTTTTAAACAGCGCCCTTCCCGTATGCCCTATCATAGACGCCAGAAACTCTCAGGTGTTTTATGCGGCCTACAAACAGGAAAAGGGCAAAATGGTTGAAACCACCGCTCCCGCATCAGATGATGTTTCAGTCCTTGTCCAAAGCATTTCTTCCCCCACTTTATTTGTGGGAGACGGAAGCATAAAATATAAAAACGTTCTCGAACAAAACAAGAATATTATAATTGCTCCGCCCCATCTTCTAATGCCTTCGGCAGCAGCTTGTGCGGTGGCAGCATTTGAAAAATACAAAACTAGCGGTTCAACTCCTCTTTCGGAGCTTGTACCGCTGTATATAAGAAAATCCAGTGCAGAACAGGAAAAAGAAAGGATGAATAATAAATGATAGCTATAGGTTGTGACCACGGTGCATTCCGCCTTAAAGGTGTGGTAATGGAATACTTAAAAGAAAAAGGATATGAAGTTAAAGATTTTGGGATTTATGAAGATGCCCGTGCAGACTATCCCGACATTGCAGAAAAGGTTTGCAAATCCATTGTTTCGGGCGAATGTGAAAAAGGTATTCTGCTTTGTGGCACAGGTATAGGCATAAGCATTGCCGCAAACAAGATAAAAGGAATCCGTGCTGCAGTATGCAACGAAGTTTACTGTGCAAAAATGGCAAAATGCCATAACAATGCAAATGTTATAACAATGGGTGGCAGAGTTGTTGGCGACGACGTTGCTCTTGAGATTGTTTCAGCCTGGCTTGATGCCGAATTTATGGGCGGAAGACATCAGGAAAGAATTGATAAAATAACAAATCTTGAAAAAGGTGAGTAATTTAAATGGCAAATTCAAGCAAAACATACGGAAATGATAGCATAACAGCCCTTAAAGGTCCGGACAAGGTTCGTCTTCGTCCGGCGGTAATCTTTGGTGCAAGCAGCCTGGAAGGTTGCCAGCACGCAATGTTCGAAATTCTGTCAAACTCTATTGACGAAGCAAGAGAAGGTTACGGCAATGTTATAAAAGTTACCCGTTTTCTTGACGGCTCCATTGAAGTTGCAGACAGTGGCCGAGGTATTCCTCTCGACTATAATGAAAAAGAACAGCGCTATAACTGGGAGCTTGTTTTCTGTGAGCTTTACGCCGGGGGTAAATATAACACCATTCAGGGTGAAAACTACGGCTACAGCCTTGGAACAAACGGACTTGGCAGTTGTGCTACCCAGTTTGCATCTGAATATATGGACGTTGAAGTTATCCGTGACGGGTTTAAGTATAATCTCCATTTTGAAAAGGGTTACAATATCGGTGGGCTTATGAAAGAGGAAACCCGGTCTAAAAAATCCGGTTCCACCATCAAATGGAAACCCGACCTTGACGTTTTCACCGAGATTGATATCCCCCTTGAATTTTACCAGGACGTTTTAAAAAGACAGGCAATTGTAAACGCCGGTCTTAAACTTGTTTTAAACAACGAGACTCCTACAGGGATGGAAACCTTTGAATATCTCTATCCTGACGGCATAACCGACTATATCACAGAACTTGCGGGAGAAAATTCTTTCACAAGCACATACACCATAACCGGTGAAGGTATTGGTCGCGACCGTCCCGACAAAGACGATTATAAGGTTAAATTCAATGTGTCTTTCTGCTTCAATAACCATGCAAGAGCCATTGAATATTATCACAACTCAAGTTTTCTTGAAGAGGGCGGCTCCCCCGACAGAGCTGTGAGAAACGCATTCACCTATGCTCTTGACAAATATCTTTCCACAAATGCAAAATACACAAAAAACGAGTCTAAAATAACTTTCCAGGACATTCAGGACAGTCTTATCCTGGTGACCAATTCTTTTTCGACTCATACTGATTATAAAAACCAGACAAAAAAGGCTATTGACAACAAGTTTATTCAAGATTTCATGACAGAAACTCTGCGTCACAACCTTGAGATTTATTTCATCGAAAACAAAACAGACGCAGAAAAAATTGCTGCTCAGGCACTTGTGAACAAACGTAGTCGTGAATCTGCCGAAAAAACAAGACTCAGCGTTAAAAAGAAACTTTCCGGTTCTATCGACATCAACAACCGAGTGGACAAGTTTGTTGACTGTCGTACCAAAGATTTAAGCAAACGTGAAATTTACATTGTCGAGGGTGATAGTGCCCTTGGCTCCTGTAAACAGAGCAGAGATGCAGAATTTCAGGCGCTTATGCCTATAAGAGGTAAAATACTGAACTGTTTAAAAGCCGACTATAATAAAATTTTTAAAAGCGAAATTATACCCGACCTTATAAAAGTTCTCGGTTGCGGCGTTGAAATCAAATCCAAACATAACAAAGATTTTTCCACTTTTGATATAAACAATTTCAGGTGGAACAAACTTATAATCTGTACCGACGCCGACGTTGACGGGTTCCAGATTCGTACTCTCGTTTTATCTATGCTCTATGCGCTTGTTCCCACACTCATTGAACTGGGATATGTTTATATTGTTGAATCTCCTCTTTTTGAGATTACATGCAAAGACAAAACATATTTTGCATATACCGAGCGTGACAAAGCAGAAATTGTGGCAAACCTTTCGGGCAAATATACCATCCAGCGTTCAAAAGGTCTTGGCGAAAACGAACCTGAGATGATGTGGGAGACCACCATGAATCCCGAAACCCGCCGGCTTATTCAGGTTACTCTTGACGACGCCGAACGTGTTGCAACAATGTTTGACGTGCTGCTTGGCGACAATCTCCCTGCAAGAAAAGATTATATAGCACAGCACGGCAGTAAATATCTCGATATGCTCGATTTAGCTTAAGAAAGGGGGCATTACAGTGACAAACATAACACAAGAATATATTTCCGAAACACTGGAAAAAAACTATATGCCCTATGCTATGAGCGTAATTATTTCCCGTGCAATTCCTGAAATTGACGGGTTTAAACCTTCCCACCGCAAATTGCTTTACACAATGTATAAAATGGGACTTTTAAGCGGAAATCGTACCAAATCTGCCAACATTGTGGGCGCAACCATGAAACTCAATCCCCATGGCGATGCTGCCATTTACGAAACAATGGTTCGTCTTACCCGCGGAAACGAAGCTCTTCTTCATCCGCTTGTGGACTCAAAAGGCAATTTCGGTAAACACTATTCAAGAAATATGTCCTATGCTGCTTCAAGATATACCGAAGCAAAGCTTGACACCATTTCTCAGGAAGTCTTTAAAGACATAAACAAAAACGTGGTGGATTTCACCGACAACTATGACGGAACAATGAAAGAACCCGTTCTGCTTCCTACCACTTTCCCCAATATTTTAGTTAATCCAAACCAGGGTATTGCCGTTGGTATGGCAAGTAATATATGCAGTTTCAATCTCAAAGAGGTTTGTGCTGCAACCATTGCATTTTTAAAGAACGAATCCTGTGATATTACCGAATATATCCTCGCCCCCGATTTTCCCACCGGCGGTGAAATTGTTTATGACAAAGCACAGATGGACAACATTCTGGCAAGTGGCAGAGGGTCTTTTAAAATTCGTTCAAAATACAGATACGACAAGAAAAATTCCTGTATTGAGATTTATGAAATTCCCTATACCACCTCTATCGAAGCAATCATCGACAAAATTGTTGAATGTGTTAAAGGCGGCAAATTCAAAGAAATTTCCGACATTCGTGACGAGTCGGACAAAACAGGTCTTAAGATTACAATAGACATCAAAAAAAGCACCGACCCGGATGCTCTTATGCAGCGTCTTTTTAAAACCACTCCTCTTCAGGATTCTTTCGGTTGCAATTTCAACGTGCTTTTAAATGGCATGCCCTATGTTCTCGGCGTAAAGGATATCATCAAAAGCTGGTGTAATTTCAGAATAGAATGTGTGTCCCGTGCGCTTAGGTTTGATATAAAAGAAAAGCAGGACAAACTTCATCTTCTTGAAGGTCTTAAAAAGATTCTTCTTGACATTGACATGGCCATTGCCATTATCCGTGTCACCGAAGAGGATGCTCTTGTTGTTCCTCGTCTTATGGAAGGTTT
>JAZSKF010000227.1:0-5440 GCA_045534715.1 Clostridia bacterium
AAATGCTATGAAATATACACCGGACGGCGGGGACATAAAAGTTTCTGCCGGAAGCTTGTACGGCAATTTGTATATTAAAGTGAAAGACAATGGTGTAGGCATCCCGAAAGAAGATTTGAAACACATCTTTGAAAGATTTTACAGAGTCAACAAAGCCCGCACCCGAGACAGCGGAGGAACGGGGCTTGGCCTTGCTATTGCCAAAGAAATTGTTAACGCTCACGGCGGCGAAATTAAAATCGAAAGTGAGTATGGCGAGGGCACGCTGGTCACGATAAAGCTTCCGCTGAAATGAAAATGTCATTCTATCTTAAAACGGTTGTAATGAATCTGTAATAATTATGGTGTATAATTAAGTACACAAAAAAACGGAAAGGGTGAGCCTTGATGAAACGGTTTATAACACTTGTAGTATTTGTATCGCTTGTTTTTGCAATGACCTTGACGCAGGCTCTTGCCGCTCCCGCTGAAATGGCAACGGCCCCTGCAACCGGAGGAATGCTCTACATAGATATCTACAATCCGGAAACGGTTGTGTCGACAACTACGCAAAAAGATTATGTTCTTTCGGGCGTTGCAAAAAGCGGAGTAGTGGTAAGTGTATATAAATATGACAAAGCTGTCGACAAATATAAACTTGTATACAGCGGCGGCAGTGCAGCAGTGCAGACAATAGGTGCAAGCGGATATTTTGCACAGAGAGTTTCTTTGTCGGAAGGCAAAAACGACATTCTGGTGCGAGTAGACCCGTCCTACGAGTCTGAGGAAGCGGCACAGATAGTGAAGCTTGAAATCAATTTGCTGGTGGACAGCTTCTGGAGCAAACTTAAAAGCACATCTCAGAATATGATACAGGGAATTAAAAATTCCTTTAAATAACAGCTATGAAAAAAGAAATTTTTAAGAATTTTTGTTTAACGCTATTGGTATGTGTTTCGGTATTTTTATTTTATAAAATATGGTTCAGTGAAAAATTATGGTCCTCGGACTATAATTTTTTTACTGTTATATGGGGAAATTCTCAGGAAGAGACGGTTGCAGACTCCTCCATTGAAGACATCCTGCGTCCCAGAAAAATTGTTTTTTCAGGTGAGGGGAAACGGTATGTTTCAACCAAAGGAGACAAGAACTTTGAAAAATGTTTTTCTGCTGCCTGGTCGGTGCTTGGGAAGATAGACGAAAAAAATTCCAAGTTTTCTCCTGCTACAAAAGAGGAGATGCAGGCGGCTATAAAATCCACTTCTGTTATAGTGGATTTCGGCACCACTTTCGGCGGTGAAATAAGCGAGTTTCTGGGAACATATTTCCCTTGCTCAAGAGTCAGGGACACGGTAATTTCCCTAAGCGATACGGTGGTGGGAAAACCGCTTGTTTATGTCACCGATATGGCAACAGGCGAAATTTTTAAAACGGTGGTGGACATTTCTGCCGAGGAGGTTTACAGCACCATTTCAGATTACTTAAAAGAGGCAGAGAACATTCCTTTTGCTTTTGAACTGGGGTTCAGTGAAGAAAAACAGTCAGAAGAAAGCGAAATAACACAGAATATATTGCTTAGTGCAAGCATTTTAATAGACCTGGCGGAAAAACCGGTTTCGGGAATAGAAGCCCTGCCACTCAAAGAAGACAGCTTAACAACCTCTGAAACGGACGCGCTTCTGCGCAGATTTGACATGAAAAAGGTGTCTGCAAAAAGATATATTGAAACAAACAATGCTACGGTATATGTAGACGGCGGAAACACACTTCGCATTTCGCCGGACGGAACAATTGAATATACTGCCTTGGCAGAGGGACCGCAAATATATGACCCCACCTCAAAAAATGCACTTTCATCGGCTGTGGGGAATATATATTCTTATGTCAGAAGTGCTTTCAGGAGCTTTAAACAGGAGGTGCCGGCACTTCAGATTTCTTCCGACCTTGTAAACCTTTACAACAACACCGAAGAGGTGACAATCAACATAGACTACTATGTAAACAGCATTCCTGTGATGATATGGCCGGACGGGCACGCAATAAGCATAACCATGAAAAACGGCAGACTTGTGTCCTATAAACACCATGTCTGCAGTGTGAAAACAACCGGCGAAACCCTCTATGGCGGCAATATGCTTCAGGCAGTAGACGGCCTTTATCTTACCTTGCAGGGAGAGGAAACCACCTTCACCGTTTCAGACATTTTCAGAGCCTACACAAACACCTCGGGCAGAGAAAAAAAGGTGTCCTGGTGTGCAAAACTTGCCGGCAGTGACGAAATAATTATAATAGACGGGGAGGGCGAAGCATGAACTGGTCAAGGGTGAAAACCATACTTATCTTCCTGTTTTTAGCGGTTGACATCGGCTTGCTTTTAGCAATAATAATCCCCTCTGTCGGAGCAAGAAGAATCCCAAAAGAAACCATAACGGCTACGGTAGAGGTTTTAAAAGAGAGAGGGATTACGGTGGAGGAAAAAACAATTCCCGCAAAAAGAGAAAGTATGGGAATTGTCGAACTTTATAACATCTGGCCGGATGGCAGAGCACTTGCGACGCAGATTTTAGGCGGAGAAGCTCAAGGGGGAGAAAACGGAGTTTTTTACAGAGAAGAAAAGACACTTCGCATTTTGTCCGAGGGGTTTGAATATAACAATCCCGTAAAAAAAGAAGACCTTTTAAAAGAGTTTGATGCTATGGGCATCAGCCCTCGGGAAAACTTTTGTGTAACTTCGGAAAAAAGTGCCAGAGTGGTCCAGACCATAGAAGACAAAAAGATTTTTGAAACTGAAGTCTTTTTAACAGAAGATGCTGGCAGAGTTTCCGGGAAGGGCTACTGGATTTTTTCTGACAGGGAAAACGGCATAATAAAAAATACACCTGACACGTTGCTTGATGTGACGGGGGTTTTGATAGATTTTATTAAAAACCCTTTAAGAGAAGAAAAAGTGACCATTAACTCTGTGGAAACCGGCTATTCGATTGGAACCGTTTTCAGAGACACCAGTCACAAACTTGTGTCTGTTTCGCCTGCGTATAAAATAACGCTTGATGACGGAACATATTATATTTATGACGCTCTTTCGGGCGAGTTTCTGTATGCGTATAAAAACGGACTTGTTATTGAGCCGACGTACGCCGACTAAATTAAACAAAAACACCGCAATACAACAGTATTGCGGTGTATATTTTTCTGTTTATATCTTGATGATAACGACGGGAACGCCCTTTCTCTGTGCATATCGTACCGTGGCGCCGCTTCCGCCCGTCAGGTCATCTGTAGCGGCAATAACGGCGCTACTACTATCCACCATATACTGGTTGCGCCTCATCATACAGCTGTAGGAATAGTCTTCGCTGACATAGGTTACCTTGTCACAATGGCAGAGAATGTCATCATATCTTTTTTTTGCAGCGGCAGACCAGCGGGCAGACTGACTGCGATGGGGGATTGCGGCTTCAAGAGTGATAGATGGGTTGCCCCTCTTTTTGTCAAGCACAATTTCTGCCGCCCAGGTGTCGACACCCTGTGCCATTCCCGAAATGAAATGGCAAAAACCTGCAGAAATAGCCGAATCTATCTTCTTTTCAAGTTCTTTTTTTAAAGCAGTGCAGCGGGGATCATTTTCGTCATATCCCCACGGCAGACCGTTAGGTCGCCTGCCCGTAAAACAAACAGTTTTCATATTATCACCAAAAACATTCTATCACAAAAAAGAAAAACAATCAATAGGTGTAAATATATGTAAAATCCTAAGTTGACAATGGCCTCTTTATATTATATAATATATTTATCTATATATAAATACTAAAAAGAGGCAGACTATGGATATATCAGCACCCCTTACAAAAGAGGTTATAAAAACTCTCCGTGCGGGAGACAGAGTGAAAATCTCCGGAACGATATATGCGGCAAGAGATGCGGCCCATAAAAAGATGACTCAGGCGCTGGCGGCGGGGAAAAAACTTCCCGTTGACCTTAAAAACCAGATAATCTATTATGTTGGTCCCTGTCCCGCAAAACCGGGTGAAATAATCGGCTCCTGCGGGCCCACTACAAGCGGTAGAATGGATGCATACGCTCCCACGCTCATAAAATTGGGACTTGGGGGAATGATTGGAAAAGGAGAGAGAAGCAAAGAAGTTTACGACGCCATGCAGCAGTATGGCTCGGTATATTTCGGGGCAACGGGAGGACTTGGCGCGCTTCTTGCAGAGTGCGTGACCGAGGTTCAGGAAATTGCTTACCCCGAGCTTATGAGCGAATCTCTTAAAAAATTGACGGTGAAAGATTTTCCCGCGGTTGTTATAGCAGATGTTTACGGCGGGAATTTATACAATAGGAAATAGGTGTGAAATTACAGGAGAAAAAAAGATGTTTGTAGACAGTGCAAAAATATATATAGAAGCGGGCAACGGCGGTAATGGGCACGTTTCTTTCCACAGAGAAAAATATGTTGCGTCGGGCGGACCGGACGGCGGCGACGGCGGCAATGGCGGCAACGTCATTTTCCGTGCGGACAGTCACCTGGCAACGCTGATGGATTTCAGATACAAAAAGAAATACAAAGCACAAAACGGCGAGGATGGCAGAGCTGCAAAGTGCAGTGGCAGAAATGGCGAAAATATTGTGATAGACCTTCCCTGCGGAACAATAATAAAAAATGCCGCAACCGGTGCAGTTATAGCGGATCTTACAGACGACGGCGACGAGTTTGTTGCGGTACGTGGCGGCAGGGGCGGATTTGGGAACGTGCATTTTGCAACCCCCACCCGCCAGGCGCCGAAATTTGCAAAACCCGGACAAAAAGGACAGCAGATGGAAGTTATATTAGAGCTTAAGCTTCTGGCAGATATCGGGCTTCTTGGTTTTCCGAACGTGGGTAAATCCACATTTTTGTCACAGGTGAGCGATGCTCAGCCCAAAATTGCCGACTATCATTTCACAACGCTCATCCCCAATTTAGGAGTTGTGAGAATGGGCGAGGGACAAAGCTTTGTAATTGCCGACATTCCGGGGCTCATCGAAGGAGCAAGCGAAGGCGTTGGTCTTGGCCATGCTTTTTTAAAACATGTTGAAAGAACAAGACTTCTGCTTCATTTTGTGGATGCCTGCTCGGTTGAGGGCAGAGACCCCATAAACGATTTTGATATTATAAACAGCGAGCTTTTAAAACACAGCGACAAGCTTGCCGAAAGACCGCAGATTGTTGTTGCCAACAAAACCGACCTTGGTATAAACACAGAAATTAAAGACGGGTTTGTGCAGGAAATGGAAAACCGCGGATACAAAGTGTTTGAGATTTCGGCGGCGACCGGTAAAGGTGTTAAAGAGCTTATAAACTATGCTTATGAAACTCTTAAAACCATTCCGAAAGAACCTCTGCACGAAATTTGTCCTGTGGAAATAGTTCAGGAAGAAACCGGAGCAGACTTTGAAGTAAGAGTTGAAAACGGCGTGT
>JAZSKF010000148.1:0-2798 GCA_045534715.1 Clostridia bacterium
CTCGGACTTCACAAACTGGGTGCCATTGCAATTCCCGCGATGAATCAGCTTCTGGAACACGACTTTGAATACAGATTCAATGCAGCAGGGATAGGCACAATACTTTGCACCGCAAAAGGCGATGTTGCAAACCAGGTTGACATTGCAGCAAAAAAATGTCCGGGACTTGTTAACAAAATAATAGTTGGCGGCGAACGCGAGGGATGGAGAAATTTTGACGAAGAGTGCGACCTTTTCAGCACCCATTTCAACCGTACGGAAGACACTGCGTGCGGCGATGATACAATGCTGATGTTTTTCACATCCGGTACAACAGGATATCCCAAAATTGCCGCTCACAGCTTTAAATATGCACTTGGACATTTCCACACTGCAAGATATTGGCACAATGTTGATTCGGACGGACTGCATTTTACAATTTCCGACACTGGCTGGGCGAAAGCTCTCTGGGGTAAATTTTACGGTCAGTGGTTGTGTGAAGGTGCAGTATTTACATACGATTTTGAAAGGTTTAATGCGGCAGACATACTTCCTATGTTTGCAAAATATAATATCACAACTTTCTGTGCACCCCCGACAATGCTCAGAATGATGATAAAAGAAGACCTATCGAAATATGATATGTCTTCAGTTAAACACATGACAACTGCCGGCGAAGCTTTAAACCCCGAGGTTTACCGCCAGTTTGAAAAAGCAACAGGACTTCAGATTCTTGAGGGCTTTGGTCAGTCGGAAACAACAATGCTCATAGGCAACCTAAGAGGTGCAGACCATAAAGTTGGTTCAATGGGTAAACCAGTACCGATATATGACATAGAACTTATGGATAACGACGGCAACCATGCAAAAGTGGGTCAGTCGGGAGAAATTGTTGTTAAAACAAGTGATAAGGTACCCTGCGGGCTCTTTAAAGGATATTATAACGATGAAGAGAAAACCAACGAGGTTTGGTACGACGGATATTATCATACAGGGGATATAGCATGGAGAGATGAAGACGGATTCTACTGGTATGTAGGCAGAATAGACGACGTTATCAAATCTTCCGGTTACCGCATAGGACCATTTGAAATAGAAAGTGTAATAATGGAACTTCCTTATGTTCTTGAATGCGGCGTATCAGCAGTGCCAGATGAAGTAAGAGGACAGGTTGTTAAAGCAAGCATAGTACTTGTGAAAGACAAAACACCAAGTGAAGAACTCAAAAAAGAAATACAGGAATATGTAAAAGAACATACAGCTCCGTATAAATATCCGAGAATCATAGAATTTAAGGATGAACTTCCAAAAACTATAAGTGGAAAAATACAGAGAAACAAACTGTGAGGTTAGGTTATGAAAATTGCAACCCTTCAGATGAATATGAAATTCGGTGAGCCGGAAGAGAATTTTGCCCATGCCCAAGAGCTTGTAAAAAAAGCCGCATCAGATGGGGCAGAGGTTGTGGTTCTTCCTGAAACCTGGAACACAGGTTTTTTCCCGAAAGAAAGTCTTACCGAATTGGCAGACCAAAACGGTGAAAAGACAAAACAAATCTTTTCCGGTCTTGCAAAAGAACTTGGAATATACATTGTTGCTGGTAGCGTGGCAACGGTGAAAAATAGAGATGTATTTAACACTTCATACACTTTTGACAAGATGGGTAATTTGATAGGCGAATATGACAAAACTCATCTGTTCACACCCATGAATGAACATGGATATTTTAAAAAAGGTGACAGGCTTACTACCTTTGAGATTGAGGGCAGAAAGTGTGGAATAATTATTTGTTATGACATAAGGTTTCCTGAGCTTACCAGAAGCATGACAGTAAAAGGACTTGATATGCTTTTTGTAGTTGCACAATGGCCGGCGGTGAGAGTTCCGCACCTTAAAGCACTGGTGAAAGCCAGAGCCATAGAAAACCAGATGTTTGTGGTTTGCTGCAACTCCTGTGGAGTCGCAGGAGAAACGGTTTTTGGCGGAAATTCAACTTCCTGTGACCCCTGGGGCGAGGTCATTGCCAGTGCGGGCCCGGAAGAAGAAATAATCTTCACCGATGCTGATTTTTCAATTGTAAAAAATATTAGAGAAACAATAAATGTATTTGCCGACAGGCGAGAAGAACTTTATTTTAAAGATTAAAGGAGAGATAATGATGAAACACACATTCCCGGTTACAAGAACAACAAACCCTAAAAAAAGACCTGAAGACGAAGCAAATCTTGGTTTTGCGCAATATTTCACAGACCACATGTTCGTTATGGATTATGACGAAGGTTTAGGCTGGCATGACGGCAGAGTGGTTCCGCATGAACCTATTTCTATAGAACCTGCATCCTGTGTTCTGCACTATGCGCAGATGATGTTTGAAGGCATGAAAGCATACCGTCGTCCCGATGGCACAATTCAGCTTTTCAGACCTGATATGAACGCGAAAAGAATGGTTAGAACCAATGAACGTATGTGCATTCCTGAACTTCCGGAGGATATCCTTGTTGATGCTATTGAAGCGGTTGTACGCGAAGATGCAGACTGGATTCCAACAGCACCCGGAACAGCTCTCTACATCCGTCCGTTCATTTTCGGCGATGAAGTTTCTTTCTCGGTACTTCCTGCAAAACACTATAGATTTATGGTGATTTTGAGTCCTACCGGTTCATACTATGCTGGCAACAACAACGGTCTTAAAACCACACGTATTTTTGTTGAAGACGAATATATCCGTGCAGCTCCCGGTGGTACAGGCTACGCTAAGGTTGGCGGAAACTATGGCGGTGGCATGAGAGCATCCAAAAAGGCTATGCAATACCAGTGTA
>JAZSKF010000242.1:0-3473 GCA_045534715.1 Clostridia bacterium
AACCGCCATAAACCTTGCGCGCAATTTCGGTGCTGAAATAAACTACGACACCACCGCACAGTCTACATGGTTCACCTATGTTGCAGACGACGGCAAAGCACACGAGGTGTGGTTTGAAGATGCCCGCAGCATTCAGGCAAAACTGCAGCTGGTGAACAGCTACAGTCTGCAGGGAATCGGTTACTGGGATTTAATGCGCGATTTCCCGCAGAACTGGATAGTTTTAAATTCTCTTTACGACATAATCTCACTGTAATCTGTGAGTGTGCATCCTTTATAATAGTAGGTCAGTATATCTTCGTAAGTAAGCCCCTGCTGGCTCATATGGTTTGCTCCCCATTGACTCATACCTACTCCGTGACCATACCCGCGACCACTTATTATATATTTGTCGCTGCCCGAGCTGTTAGAAAACTCTTTAAGACCTTCTGCGGTAAGTGCATAATATTTCCCCGTTACTTTTTCCTTTCCGTTTTCACCCAGGACATACACACTGTTTCCTGTAGGCTGGGTTATGGTGTAAAGCTGGCTTCTCAAACTAAGAAAAGTTCTTGCATAGCTCTTTGTGTAGCTTTTTGTGCCTTTAGTTCCTGTTATTTTTACTTCCAGCACCCTGCCGGACGAAGAAGTCTTAACCACTTCCATGCCGACAATATCGCCTATGTCTACCTGATTAAACAAAAGCTCCGATTTGATTTCTTCGGGAGTGAATTCCACTTCCCACACTCCCCCTGAGATTTCTTCGGTTTTTTCATATTCATCTTTGAATGTCTTAAAATATGGATAGCTTCCGCCCCACACATTTTCAGATGCTTCGACATATCCTCCGTTAGAAGAACTGAACAGGGTGTTTATTATTTTGCCGTTATATGTAACCACAACACCTGCCGTTTCCTCAACAGCTTTGTTTGTAGCCTCCGTTTCAGCTGCTATTCCGCCATACACCTGGCAGTTTGTATTGTCGCACAAATCAAAACCCATATCACCGTGTTTGCCCATGGCAGTAAATCCGAAACATCTTGCGGCAACTGCCTGTGCTTTAAGTGCTTCTATGTGCCAGCTTGAAGGCATTTCACGGGCTACAACACCTTTAACATAATCGTCAACTCCCACCTCATTTATAACGGTGAGCTTGTCTCCCTCGGGCTTTAAAATTACATTCCCGCGATATTTTTTGCCGCCAATATCAAGTATTTTATCGTCCGCAACAATTTTTATTTCATTTCCGTTTTCCCCCGAATATAACAGGGTGTCTCCTTCCGGGTTATGTAAAACAACATTGCCTTCAGACACAGAGGCAACAACCTTTTGTCCCAAATCTTCGTCAAGCTCTGTTGCAATTCTCACCTCGGACGAAACTGCAATCTGCTCTTTTGCACTGCTACCGTAAAAAAGGCCTACTTTGAACATAAACTCCTCCTCTGCCATAGCCGTAAAAGACATAAGTATAGCGGCAAGCAGAAGAGCAAAAATATATTTAATTTTCATAACTTTTTCTCCTGTATAATAAAACTGTGCATATAATATATTTTCGACACCTTTTTTTAAAATCCTTGTTACAGTTATGTGACAATTATAGGTAATAATTATTTTTGACTTTTGTTTTTTTATATGATATACTTGATATTGAAAGGAGATGCGTCAGTTTGAAAATGAAAGAATCGGCAGAAAACTATCTTGAAACCATTTTAATGCTTAAAAATAAAAACGGTTATGTCCGCAGTATTGATATTGCCCGCGAGCTTTCTTTTACAAAACCAAGCGTCTCGGTTGCTATGAAATCGTTGAGGGAAGCAGGATGCATCACAGTGGACAATGACGGAGGAATTTCTCTGACCGACAAAGGTTTTGAAATTGCCCGTCGTATGTACGACCGCCATCTTGTCATCGCCAAGGCGCTCATCCATCTGGGCGTTGACGAAGAAACTGCCTACAGTGACAGTTGTAAAATAGAACATGATATAAGCGCACAAAGCTTTGAAAAGCTTACCAAATATATGAAATCAAAAAAACTTCTTGACTGAAAAAACGGATGCATTTGCATCCGTTTTTTATTTTATCATTTCTTTGCCTGCTGTAAGATATTTTGCGTCAATTGTCTCATCTATCAGTTCTTTTATGCCTTCGTAGGTAAAGCCCACACTTCCGTGCCCGGCTGCGAGTTCGGGGGTGTAGTCGTCAAACACGTAAGTTTTTGTTGTTTTATAGCCGGGAGTATAGTGAGTTACAAGCGGAACAAACCCCACCTTTTCAAGTTCCATAGCACCTGGTTTTCCTTTAAATGTCGCTTTAATCATACCGCCAAGCATAGTTTTGGGCGGTTCCTGGGAGGAAATGAAATTACCAAGCGAATATGCCACCGGCATCATTTTGCCGTCTGCACGGGCAATTTCCGCAATCGGCTGAATGACATGAGGATGGTGTCCTATAACAAGGTCGGCATTTGCCTCTGCGGCAATTTTTGCATACTGCTCCTGTTCGGCATTTTGAGCCATTATATATTCCTGTCCCCAATGGAAACTCACTATAAGCAGATCACATTTTTCTCTTGCCTCCGCAAGCTCCTGCCGCACAATGTCCTCTTTCATAAAAGACATTCTGTATGGACTTTGCTGCTGGAGTGCAAGGTTTGTTCCATAGCAGTATGCGGCAAGCCCGACAGTTATTCCGTTTTTTTCAACATATTTTATACTTTCATCATAAACGCCTATTACCGGGATGTTTTTCTCTTTCCAGAAATTCATTGTGTTTAGCACTGCCGGTGTGTCAGCGTCGTAAAAATGGTTGTTGGAATGGTTTATAACATTAAATCCCATCGCCGCAACACTTTCGCCAAGCTCATAGGGAGAATTAAACCTCGGATATGAGCTGACACCAATATCAGCACCACCAATTGGTGTTTCCTGGTTAATAATATTTATGTCCGAGTTTATGTAGGGGGCAATATACTCATAAGAGGGTGTGAAATCATATCCCGCACCTCCTGTGTTGCGGTTTGCCTCTCTGTATATTGGTGCATGTATAAGGTTGTCCCCCACGGCTGTGACAGACAGAGTAATCTCCTCATTTTTCGGTTGTGTCATTGCTGGCGCAGCCGGGTCGTTTGCCCCGCATCCGCACAGCATAAGACAAAGTATAACGGCCAGTATTTTTTTCATACATATCATCCCTTTCGGTAGGTCTATCTACATATTAACACATAACATAGCTTTTTTAAAGTCTTTTTTACAAAAAAATTCCGCACACCTCTAAAGAGATGTGCGGAAATAAATGTTTTGTCTTATTTAACTTCGCATTTTTTTGTAATTGCTTTGATAACAAAGAGTGTCGCAACTGTAAGAACTGCGCCAACTGCAAGAAGAATGTATGCATTTGGAATAAACGCCGCCATTACGTACATTACAAAGGAAATTGCTGCAACTGTTATCGCATAGGGAAGCTGTGTTGATACGTGGTTTACGTGGTCACATTGT
>JAZSKF010000144.1:0-1901 GCA_045534715.1 Clostridia bacterium
ACAGGTCTTGTATCTACTACAAGATTAAGAGTTTCAGCATATACTATACTAAAAGGAGAAAATATAAGCGTGACAAAAATTATAGAAAAAATAATAATCTTTTTCATAATACCTCCCAAAATATTTTAAACTGAAAAAACTCCGCAAGCGGAGTTTTTTGTTTATTTATTTACAAAATCGTTTATAAGCTTTAATGCTTTTTTCAGGTTTTCTGTTGAATAACAGTAGGAAGCACGGAAAAACCCTTCACCACTGCCTGCGAAAGCATTAACCGGCATAACGGCAACTTTTTTGTCAAAAAGAAGCTTTTCGCAAAATTCTTCGCTCTTAAGACCGGTTTTTTCGATTGAAGTGAAGACATAAAACGCACCTTCCGGTTCAAAACAAGAAAGACCTATATCATTGAAACCATCTACAATAAGACGTCTTCTTTTATCATATTCGTTTCTCATCATCACAACATCGTCGTCGCCATTTTCAAGTGCATCAATAGCAGCATACTGGCTTGTTGTGGGAGAACTCATAATAGCATATTGGTGGAGTTTTGTTGTTGCTTTTATTATTTCGCTTGGACCTGCAAGGTATCCAAGTCGCCAACCGGTCATCGCGTAGGCCTTTGAGAAGCCACTTGCAACAATGGTTCTTTCATACATACCCGGAAGTGAAGCTATTGAAACATGTTTGCCTGAATAGGTAAGCTCACCATATATTTCGTCGGACAAAACAAGTATATCTGTTCCACGAAGAACTTCGGCAATTTTTTCCAAATCTTCCTTTGTCATAATTCCACCCGTAGGATTACAGGGATAGGGAAGAACGAGAAGTTTTGTTTTTGGAGTAATAGCAGCTTTTAACGCCTCAGGAGTAAGCTTGAATTTATCTTTTGCATAGGTTTTTATATGAACCGGAGTTCCGCCTGCAAGGATTGTAAGCGGTGTGTAGCACACAAAACTGGGTTCGGGGATTAACACCTCATCGCCCGGGTTTATAAGCGCTCGGATGCAAAGGTCAATCGCTTCGCTTCCGCCAACCGTAACAAGAATCTGGTCGTTGTAGTCATAGTCAATATAAAATTTTCTTGATAAATATTTAGAAATAGCTTTTCTGAGCTCTTTCAGCCCCCAGTTGGAAGTATAATGAGTTTCTCCATTTTTTAACGAGGAAATACCGGCTTCTCTTATGTGAAGAGGAGTGACAAAATCCGGTTCACCAACACCAAGAGAAATCGCATCTTTCATTTCTGCAACTATATCAAAAAATTTACGAATTCCTGATGGTTTTACTATTTGTATTTTTTCAGACAATAACGTTTTGTAATCCATAAAATTTACCTACCTAACGTAAATAATCACATATTATATCATATTTTTTACATAAATGACAAGTGTTTTTGCAAAAAAAATAAAAAATTATAAAAAACACAGCAATGCATTTTTTCAATTGTGAAATAATATAATATACATATTGAATTATTGGATGAACGAGGACGTAAAACTATGAAAAAATTTAAAGAAAAAACAAGTGGCAACTGCTATGAATATTTTGGATGTCATAAAACAAAAAAAGGGTTTATTTTCAGAGTTTATGCTCCAAAGGCAAGGACCGTCAGGCTGCTTGGAGATTTTAACAGTTGGGACATGGAATGCCAGCCCATGCAGAGAAATGAACAAGGTGTTTGGGAAACCCAAATAGAAAACGCAAATATTTTCGATAATTATAAGTATTTTATTGAAACTTTAAGTGGAAAAAAGATATACAAAACAGACCCATTTGCATTTCATACAGGCACAAGACCTGAAAATGATGGGAAAGTATACGACTTGTCAAACATTAAATGGTCGGATGAAAAATATATGTCTGAAAAGAAAAATTTGCTGGATCAACCAATAAATATTTATGAG
>JAZSKF010000143.1:0-5558 GCA_045534715.1 Clostridia bacterium
AATGATAAATGGCGTAAAAGGTATATTTATATACCTTGCCAAATTAAACAAAATACATATTTGGTAAATTGACATTCAATAATAAATTGGGAGGAAAATACTATGAAAAAACCATCAGTTGCATTTAAAGGCACAAAAGAGCAGGAAGCGCAGCTTCTTGAAGCAATTGCAAAGTATAAGGGCACAGACGGTGCACTTATTCCTGTTTTGCACGAAGCTCAGGATATCTACGGATATCTTCCTATTGAGGTTCAGAAAATAATTTCTGAAAATCTTGGTGTTTCTCTTGCTGAAATTTACGGCGTTGCAACATTCTATGCAAGATTCACTCTTGAACCAAAAGGTGAAAAACAGGTTGCTGTATGTATGGGTACTGCTTGTTATGTTAAAGGCAGCGGCGACATACTTGAAAGAATTAAAAAGAATCTGGGGATTGAAGTTGGCGGATGTACTCCGGACGGTAAATTCTCTCTTGAAGCAACACGTTGTATAGGTGCTTGCGGTCTTGCTCCTGTAATGACAGTCAACGAAGAGGTTTACGGAAGACTCACTGTTGACGAAATTGATGGAATTCTTGCTAAATACAAAGACTAAACTGTAAGGGGTTTGTGTTATGCGCTTATCCGAGATAAAAGATATCCTTAATGCAAAAATTTTAACCGGGGAAGATGACGGTCAGGTTACCGCTTGCGAAATCAACACAGCCTGTGGCTGTGACCTGATGAGCGACGTTCTGGCTTTTGTAAAAGACCAGTCACTTCTTCTGACAGGGCTTATAAATCCTCAGGTTATAAGAACTGCGGAAATGATGGACATCGTTGCTATTTGTTTTGTCAGGGGGAAAATTCCGCCCGACGATGTTATAGAGCTTGCCAAGAGCAGGGGAATATACATTTTAACAACAGATTATCCGCTTTATTCTGCCTGCGGTAAACTTTATGAAAGTGGGCTCGGAGGTAAAAGTCGTGCTTAAACGATATGAAATATCGGGCAGCGATTTTTCCGGTGCAGGCCAGGCATCAAGCGATTTTAAAACGGTTCTTAAGAAAATCGGCGTATCATCCGACATTGTCCGCAGAATTGCGATAGCTATGTATGAGGCGGAAATAAACACCGTTATACATGGCGGCGGAGGATGGTGTGAGGCAGAAATAACGGACAGTAAGATTAAAGTTGTTTTCAGTGACAACGGTCCGGGAATTGCCGATATAGACCTTGCAATGCAGGAAGGGTATTCTACTGCAAGCGACAAAATAAGAGAGCTTGGGTTTGGAGCAGGTATGGGACTGCCCAATATAAAAAAATATACCGACGACCTTCAGATAAAGACAAAACAGGGAGAAGGAACAACAGTGACGCTGACAATCAATCTGTGAGGTGACTATATGGATTATTTTCATTCAGTTACATTAGACAAGAGTAAATGTCACGGATGTACAAACTGCATAAAAAGATGTCCGACCGAAGCAATCAGAGTGCGCGGAGGCTCAGCAAAAATCATTAAAGAAAGATGTATTGACTGCGGCGAGTGCATAAGGGTTTGTCCCTACCATGCAAAACGTGCAAAAACAGATTCCTTTGATATGTTGGGACTTTACAAATATAATGTTGCCCTGCCGGCACCGGCTTTTTACGGACAGTTTAAAGATGTTGAAGATATAAACAAAATCCTGACTGCACTTAAACAAGTGGGGTTTGATGATGTTTTTGAGGTGGCGCGCGGCGCAGAAATTGTGAGCGCTGCTACCAGAGAGATTTTAAGCAACAACAAAATACCGTTGCCTGTTATAAGTTCGGCCTGCCCGGCGGTGCTAAGACTTATAAGAGTTCGGTTTCCGGGTTTAATAAGCCACATTTTGCCTCTTTGTTCCCCGATGGAGCTTTCTGCAACTCTTGCAAGAAAGATGGCAAAAGAAAAAACGGGGCTTCCCGACGAGGAGATAGGCGTGTTTTTCATAACACCTTGTCCGGCAAAAGAAACAAGCGTTAAAGCTCCCCTTTTAAGAGATAAGTCGAGTGTCAGCGGAGCCATTTCAATAACTGACGCTTATATGAGGATAAGAGGGGTTGTGAAAAACATAGAAAACCCCGAAAAATTGTCTAGAGCAAGTTTTGAAGGAATTTCGTGGGCACGTAGCGGCGGTGAAAGTGATGGAACCGGAATGCCGAAAAGCGTGGCGGTTGACGGCATCTCAGAAGTAATAAAAATTCTCGAGGATATTGAAGACGGAAAGCTTGACGACATTGATTTTGTTGAGCTTCTAGCATGTGACGGCGGATGTGTTGGCGGCCCGCTTGCTGTTGAAAACAGTTATGTGTGCGCAACCAGGCTGAAAAACATGAAAGATTTGCAGGAAGTATCCGAAGAAATAACGGATATTGATTTTGGCAGTCTTAAGTGGGATAAAGCCATACTGCCGGCGCAGGGTATGAAACTTGATGACGATATGGAAAAAGCCATGCAGAAAGTTGAGCTCATAGAAAGCATTTTTGAAGATATGCCAAAGCTTGACTGTGGTTCGTGCGGAGCACCCTCTTGCAAAGCTCTTGCTGAGGACATAGCGCTTGGGTACGGTTCAGAAAACGACTGTATTTTTAAAATGCGTGAAAAGGTGAAAATGCTTGCAAAAGAGCTTTTCGATCTTGAAGCACATCCACATGGAAGCCAAAATGAAACAGGCGGAAGACCTGATTGATAATGGAGGGTTTGGGATGACAGTTTCACAGCTTGCTAAAGAAATCGGACTTAAAGTTGTTACTAAAGAAGACTTTGAGGACAGAGAAATAAAAGGCTGTTTTGCCGGTGACCTGCTCAGCTGGGTTATGGGAAGAGCAAAACCTGACAGTGCATGGATTACAATCATGACAAATATCAACATAACTGCAGTTGCCTCGCTTGTTGACCTTGCGTGCATTATAATTGCCGAAGGAGCATCGCTTGGCGAAGATATTATAGAAAAAGCAAATGAGCAGAATATAATAATTCTTTCGTCTGACAAACCTTGTTATGAAACGGCAGTGGCCATAAACAAGGCGACAGGGTTATGATATATTATGATTTTCATCTTCATTCGGCACTTTCGCCCTGTGGAGATAAAGATATGACTCCTAACAACATTGTCAACATGGCAGCGATAATAGGGCTGGATGCAATAGCAATATCCGACCATAACACAATCGGAAATGTTAAAGCTGCAATGAAAGTTGGAGAAAATGTGGGAGTTAGTGTTATTCCGGGAATGGAAGTTGAAACCGCTGAAGAAGTACATATCCTGACACTGTTTGAAGACATAAAAGCAGCCGAAGAGGTTGCAAAAGAGGTTTATAGCCACCTGCCCGACATAAAAAACCGTCCGGAAATTTTTGGAAACCAGTTCTACATGGACGAAGAGGACAATATAACAGGGGAAGAGGAAAAACTCCTTATATCTCCGACGACATTGTCGATGGACGAACTTTTTGGGTTGGTGAAAAGTGTTGGCGGACTTTTTATTCCGGCGCACGTGGACAGACATTCCTACAGTATCCTGACAAACTTGGGATTCATTCCTGAGCATTTGCAGATAAAAGCAGTTGAGATATCTAAAAAGGTGGGAAGCGTAAGCTCATATTTTGACAACAGACCCGACCTTAAAGATTATAAATATTTAAGAAATTCGGATGCACACTATCTCACGGATATAGCAGAAAAAGATGCGTATCTTGAAGAAAAAGGGTTGAAAGAATTTTTTGATGGCTGGAGGGTATAATGCAGGAACTGTCTTTACATATACTTGACATAATTCAAAACTCCATCAAAGCAGGAGCTGACAATATAGAGGTTCTGGTGGACGAGGACAAAGAAAACAATCTTCTGACAATCGAGATAATTGATGACGGTTGCGGTATGAGTGAAGAATTTTTAAAAAAAGTTCGCGACCCCTTTGTCACAACCAGAACAACAAGAAAAACCGGTCTTGGAATTTCGCTTTTTGAAGCGGCGGCAATCCAGTGCGGCGGCGGACTTGACCTCACATCTGAATTGGGGAAGGGAACAAAGTTTAAAATCTGGTTTGAATATGACAATATAGACCGGGCGCCGCTTGGAGATATGGCAGCTACTATGGTAACCGCAGTTTCCGGGTCTCCGGATATAAGATTTTTATACAAACATAAAATAAATAATAGCGAATTTGTATTTGACACAAAAGAGGTTAAAGAAATTCTCGGTGAGGTCCCTCTTAATGAACCCGAAATTATAAACTGGATGGACGGGTTTATAAGAGAAGGAACAGCCGATATAAATATATAACCAATTTACTTTTAAATATTTAAGGAGGATAACATGAAAAGTTTAGCTGAATTACAAGAAATTCGAAACAAAGTGCTAAATCAGGTGAATTTGCGTAAAGAACGCGAAGATGGTGTAAGAGTGGTTGTAGGTATGGCAACCTGCGGTATCGCAGCAGGTGCAAGACCTGTTCTTGCAGCATTTGCGGCAGAAATTGAAAAAAGAAATCTGCTTAACGTTACTGTTGCGCAGACAGGATGTATCGGTATGTGTCACTATGAGCCTATCGTAGAGGTATATATGCCCGGCGAAGAAAAGGTTACATACGTAAAAATGACAGAAGAAAAAGTTGCCCGCATTGTTGCGGAACATATAATCAATCAAAAACCGGTTGCAGAGTTTACAATCGGTGCTGCAGAAAAATAAGGAGGCAAAGCAGATGAACAATACATACAGAGCGCATATTCTGGTATGCGGCGGTACGGGCTGTACCTCATCCGGTTCGGTTAAAATCCAGGACGAGTTTGAAAAACAGCTCAAAGAAAAAGGTCTGGAAAATGAAGTAAAAGTTGTTCAGACAGGTTGTTTCGGACTCTGTGCTCTCGGTCCGATAATTATCGTTTATCCTGAAGGCGCTTTCTACAGCATGGTTCAGGTGGAAGACGTTAAAGAAATTGTTGAAGAACACATTCTCAAAGGCCGTATTGTAAAAAGACTTCTTTATGATGAAACAGTTCAGGACGACCAGATAAAATCTCTTAACGAAGTTAACTTCTACAAAAAACAGATGCGTGTAGCACTGCGTAACTGTGGTGTTATTGACCCTGAAAATATTGAAGAATATATTGCAGTTGACGGTTATCAGGCGCTTGGTAAGGTTTTAACAGAAATGAAACCTGAAGAAGTTGTAGAACTTGTAAAAGCTTCCGGTCTCAGAGGCCGTGGCGGTGCAGGGTTCTCAACCGGTATGAAATGGATGTTCACAGCAAACGCAGTGGGCGACCAGAAATATGTTGCTTGTAACGCCGACGAAGGTGACCCAGGCGCATTCATGGACAGATCCATTCTTGAAGGTGACCCGCACAGCGTAATTGAAGCTATGGCGATTGCTGCTTATGCAGTAGGTGCAGACAAAGGCTTCATTTATATAAGAGCAGAGTATCCTATCGCGGTTAGCCGTCTTAACATAGCAATCCAGCAAGCAAAAGAAGCTGGTCTTTTAGGCAAAAACATTTTTGGCACAGACTTCAGCTTTGACCTGGAACTCAGACTTGGTGCAGGCGCATTT
>JAZSKF010000221.1:0-2923 GCA_045534715.1 Clostridia bacterium
AAGAACTGTAACTTTAGCATCGAGATCAATACCATATATTTATAAAAGCATTTCTGTTGCTTTCTTCATAATTTTTGTTGTTGACATTTGTGATTTTTTCTCAACGCCTTCTGCAACAACTATCATAAAATTCTTTTTATATTCGTGTTTTTTCGCAATGACATCAACAATATTTTTTTCTATATCAATTTCCTTTTCAGCAATAACAACACCGTCTGCACCACAGGCAATTGCAACTTCAACCGCAAGATATCCTGCTTTGTTTCCCATAACCTCAACAAAAGCACATCTGTTATGAGATCTCATAGTGTCATTGATTTTATCAAGACAGTCAATAACTGTGTTAAGCGCTGTGTCATAACCAATACAATACTCGCTGCAAGTGATGTCGTTGTCGATGGTTGCAGGAATGCCTATGGTGGGGAGACCTTCAATACTGAGCTCTCTTGCCCCTCTGAAAGAACCATCTCCGCCGATAACAACCATCCCGCAAACACCAAGTTCTTTAGCATTTTTTACAGCTTTTTTAACATTTTCCTGTTCTTTGAACTCAAGACATCTTGCACTTCCAAGCATTGTGCCTCCGCGGTTCATAACGTCTGTCAGGTCTTCGCCTGTAAGGTCAACGTAATCGCTATTTAAAAGCCCTTTATATCCATTGTAAAACCCAATAATATCAAGCCCCAGATGTTCGGCAGTTTTAGCAACAACAGCAATGGCTGAGTTCATGCCGGGTGCGTCCCCTCCGCTTGTTAACACTGCAATTCTTTTTCTGTTTTCCATTTTCTAAGCTCCATTCTGTGTCGTATGAAAAGAATTAGCAAAATTATTTTAAAATTCCGCAATATTCCTATCTATTATACTACAAAGTAATAAAAAAATCAACTCTAATCGTGAAAATATTTATAAATTTTTTCTGCATCGGTAGTTTTTATTCCATCAGCAGATGCAATTTCGGGAATTGATGCTTCAGAAACTGCTTTAACGCTTCCAAAAGTGCGGAGCAGACTCTTTTTTTTAATCGGTCCTATACCCTCAATGTTGTCAAGCTCAGACCTCTTTATTGCTCCTTCTCTCAACCTCTTATGATAGCCGATGGCAAATCTGTGAACTTCATTTTGTATGGATGTTACAAACCTGAAGCTTTCTTCAGAGAGGGAAATAATCTCTCCGTCAGTTGAAATGAGCCTGTCGGTTTTGTGCCTCGAATCCTTAACCATACCATAGACAGGAATATTAAGTTCAAGTTCAAGCAGAACTTGGGTAATTGAATTCACATGGCCAATTCCACCGTCTGCCAAAATAACATCAGGAAGTCTTGCAAATTTTATATCTTCCTTTGCTCTTTCAAACCTTCGTCTGACTACCTCTTTAGTGGATGCGTAATCGTCGATACTTTCAACACTTTTTATTTTAAAAAGCCTATATTCGCTTTTATTAAACACACCATTTTCAACAACAATCATTCCCCCAACCGAATCTTTTCCGGCAGTGTTTGAAATGTCATACGCTTCTATCCTTCCGATTTTTTCAAGACCAAGTTCAAGAGCAAAATTATTGACAGTAGCATATTTCTCTCTGCTATTTTTTATTCTTTCTTCCCCATGGACCTTAAGTGCCTGAGTTGCGTTTAAAAGTGCCATATTCACAATGTCCCGTGACACACCTCTTTCAGGTACCCTGAGGTCGACTGAATTTCCGCGCTTTTCACAAAGATATTTTTCCAAAAGGTCAAAGTTTTCGGGCAATATATTTGTTAAAACCGATTGAGGCACAAATTCACTGTCCATATAATACTGCATAATGAACTTTTCCAGGATTACTTCTTTTGATTCGTCAAGAGCAGATTCAATCCACATTTGACTTCTGCCCAACATTTTGCCTCCTCGGATATTAAATATCTGTACATTAGCAATGTCACCATCAGCTTTTATAGCAATAATATCTTTATCGCCGCTTCCGGACACTGTGATATTTTGTTTTTCCTGCAACTCTTTAAGCCTCTTAATTTTGTCCCGCAAATCTGCCGCTTTCTCATATTCCAGATTTTCCGAAAAAAGCATCATCTGACTGTGCAATTTCTTTATGACGCTTGCTGTTTTACCATCAAGAAAATCGCATATTTCATCTATTACGGCCCGATATTCAGCCTTACTGACTGCCCCTGTGCACGGCGCAATACACTTGTTGATGTGATAATTAAGACAAGCTCTGCCCTTTCCCAAGTCCCGCGGGAATTCTTTTTTGCAGGCGGGAATTTTGAATATGTCATAGATAACATTCATTGTTTCCCTTGCCACCCCGGCAGTAAAAGGACCAAAATATCTTGCGCCGTCCTTAAGATTTTTTCTTGAAAGTGACATTTTAGGATAGTCGTCTTTTATAGTAATTTTTATAAAAGGATATTGCTTGTTATCCTTTAAAAGAATGTTATAATACGGTTTATATTTTTTTATAAGATTGCATTCAAGCACTAGGGCTTCTATTTCCGTATCGGTGATTATATATTCAAAATCTGCAATATTTTTTACCATTGCTCCAACTTTTCCGCTATGGCCGCTTTTTTTGAAATATTGCTTAACCCTGTTTTTAAGAGTTCTTGATTTACCAACATATATAACTTCACCATCGCACGACTTCATAATATACACGCCGGGCAGTGCGGGCAGTTTTTTAAGTTTTTCTTCTATCGTCATAACTCTCTCCTAAAAATAAAACTACCGGATAGCCTTTTTCGGCATCCGGTAGTTTTTATTCAGCAAGATTGGATTTAATAAGTTCAGTCAAACAATCAACTGCTTCTTTTTCATCTGAACCGTTTGCCGCAACCGTAATAACTTCACCCTGTGTAACTCCAAGAGATAAAACGCCAAGCAAACTTTTTGCATTGACTCTGCGTTCGTCCTTTTCAACCCAAATAGAA
>JAZSKF010000069.1:0-1730 GCA_045534715.1 Clostridia bacterium
AGATTTCAACATGCCACCAACCAGTTGGATAATCCCATGAAAATGGTTGAGGTAAAAAGAACAATTGCCAGGGTTAAAACCGTCCTCCGTGAAGCTGAGCTTAAAGCTTCAGTTTAACGGACGGTATTAAGGGAAAGGAGGACTGTAGGCTGTGGAACGTAATTACAGAAAAACAAAAATAGGCACGGTTGTCAGTGATAAAATGGACAAAACAATAGTTGTTGCAATAGCAGACAACGTAAAACATCCCTTATACGGCAAGATTGTAAAAAGAACTTATAAGCTTAAAGCTCATGATGAAAATAATACTTGCGGAATAGGCGATAGAGTAAAAGTTATGGAAACAAGACCTCTTTCTAAAGACAAAAGATGGAGACTTGTTGAAATTGTAGAAAAGGCACAATAATTTGATCTAAAAGGAAGGAGTGAACCTACCGTGATTCAACAGCAAACACTTCTTAAAGTTGCGGACAATACAGGTGCAAAAGAACTTATGTGCATCAGAGTGCTTGGCGGCAGCGGAAGAAAATATGCGAATATCGGCGACGTTGTAATCGCTTCTGTTAAGAAAAGCACACCGGGCGGAACGGCAAAAAAAGGCGACGTTGTCAAAGCTGTTATAGTTCGTTCGGTAAAAGGAGCACGTCGTGCTGACGGTTCATATATAAGATTTGATGAAAATGCTGCGGTTTTAATCAGAGATGACAAAAACCCCAGAGGTACCCGTATTTTCGGGCCAGTAGCAAGAGAGCTCAGAGACAAAGAGTATATGAAGATACTCTCACTCGCTCCTGAAGTACTGTAAGAAAGGGAGGCGGACTTATGAGTAAATTTCATTTAAAAGCCGGCGACACAGTAGAAGTTATCACCGGTAAAGATAAAGGTAAAAAAGGAAAAGTACTTTCCGTTGACCCACAGAGCGGCAAAATCATCGTAGAAAAGGTTAATGTGGCAATCCGTCACACAAAACCGCGCCGTCAGGGAGAAACAGGCGGAAGAATAGAAAAAGAATCCCCTATATACGGTTCTAAAGTAATGCGCGTTTGTCCAAAATGCGGCAAAACAACACGTATCGGCAGAAAGGTGCTGGAAAACGGCGTAATTTCAAGATACTGCAAGAACTGTCTGGAGATTATCGACTAAAAATACCGTTGAAAGGAGGATTATAGCATGGGCAGACTTAAGGATAAATATTTAAGTGAAATTGCACCGGCGCTTATGACCAAATATGGTTACAAAAGTGCTATGCAGATACCTAAGCTTGAAAAAGTAGTTATAAATATAGGCATGGGAGAAGCTAAGGAAAACCCGAAAGCAATAGATGCAGCAGCAGCAGACCTTGCAGCTATCACAGGTCAGAAACCTGTTATAACAAAAGCAAAACATTCTGTTGCAAACTTTAAGCTCAGAGAAGGTATGAACATCGGTCTTAAAGTAACACTCAGAGCAGACCGTATGTACGAATTCATCGACAGACTCTTTTCTGTAGCATTGCCTCGAGTAAGAGACTTTCGTGGAATTAACCCCAATTCTTTTGACGGCAGAGGAAACTATGCACTCGGCATCAAAGAACAGCTTATATTCCCTGAAATAGAATATGATAAAATCGACAAAATCAGAGGCATGGATATCATCATGGTAACCACTGCTAAAACAGACGAGGAGGCTCGTGAGCTTTTAAGCTTAATGGGTGCTCCGTTCGCACAGAACTGAGAGGGGGATAAGAAAAA
>JAZSKF010000004.1:0-2665 GCA_045534715.1 Clostridia bacterium
CGGGAAGAAGAGTGAGCCTTGAATAAACTCTGATACATGGTGTTAAAGACACGGCGGCCTGGGCAAAACAGCATGCTGACCTGATAAAAGGTATGCAATGCCACGTCAATCTCATACCGGTGAACGAGGCAAGAGAAAATATGAAACGTTCTACCGGCGAAAATGTTATGAAATTTCAACAGTTGCTTTTAAAACGAGGCGTTAATGCAACGGTGAGACGGCAACTGGGGAATGATATAAAAGCTTCTTGCGGACAACTTAGAGCAAAGGAGAGTGAAAAGATATGATAGCTTCGGGCTACACATTAAACGGAATAAAACATAAAAAAAATCAGGACAATTTCCTGATAAGATTTTCTGATGAAACAAGCCTTTTTATTGTGGCAGACGGCATGGGAGGACATGCTGCCGGCGATATCGCAAGTATGATGGCAATTGACATTATACAAAAGAATCTGGATGGGTTCAGTGAAAAGTCTATCCAGAAAGCAGTTTTTGCGGCGAACGAGGCAATACTTGCAAAAGCAAAAGAAAAAGAAGAATATAAAGGCATGGGAACAACACTTGCCATGTGCCTTGTTAAAGGAAAAGAACTTTTTGTTGCTCATATTGGTGACAGCAGAGTGTACATAGACAAGGGTCATGGCGACACTTTTGTAACAAAAGACCACTCTCTTGTTCAGCAACTTGTTGACAAGGGTGAAATTTCCGGAGAAGAAGCAAAAGAACATACAATGAAAAACGTTATAACAAGGGCACTCGGTGTTGAAGAAAATGTTCAGATAGAAACCGAGTTTACCGATATGACAGATGATACTGTGATAGTTATTTGCTCAGACGGAGTTTCAAATGTGATTGATAATAGTTTAATCTGGGAAATTGCGGCAGAAAATGAGCCTGAAGATGCTGCACGCATTCTGTGCAGCAAAGCACGGGAAAACGGCAGTACGGATGATATAACGGCGATAGTTATAAAAAGCAGAGGTGATAAGTGATGGTAGGAAATATACTTGGTGGCAGATACGAAATACTTGAGGTTATTGGTAGCGGCGGTATGGCAATTGTATATAAAGCAAGATGCCGACTGCTTAACAGATATGTTGCGGTTAAAGTTTTAAGGGAAGAATTAAGAAGCGACAAGGAGTTTGTTGAGAGTTTCAAAAACGAAGCAAGGTCAGCTGCAAGTCTTAATCACCCCAACATTGTTGCAGTATATGATGTTGGAAATGAAGAAAATCTTGACTATTTTGTTATGGAATATATTGAAGGCACAACCGTTAAAGAGCTTATTGATGCGGGAAAAATGGACTGGAAAAAAGCATGCTCTTATGGTTTGCAAATTGCGGCAGCAATAGAACACGCCCATAGAAAAAACATTGTTCACAGAGATATTAAACCACATAACATAATGATTACCAAAGATAATGTCATAAAAGTGACAGACTTTGGTATTGCAAGAGCAGTAACAAGCTCCACACTTGTAAGAGCCGGAAATGTTATGGGTTCGGTTCACTATTTTTCTCCCGAACAGGCTTGTGGCGACCAGATAGATTTTAAATCGGATATATACTCTATGGGGGTTGTACTTTATGAGATGCTGACAGGGAAGGTGCCGTTTGATGCGGAAAACCCTGTTGCAGTTGCAAAAATGCACACAGACAGCATTCCCGAACCTCCCATGGCAATAAACCCGTCAATCCCCGAGACTGTCAGCGATGTTGTACTTAAAGCAATGGCAAAACAACCTATGAAGAGATATCAGACTGCCGGTGCATTTGCTACAGACCTTAAAAGAGTCATCTCGAATCCTGACAGCATTGATATAAAAGACGAAGATGCGACACAGTTTGTGCCGGTAGTTAAACCGGATGGCAATGGTTATGTTTCGTCTGACAAAATTATTATAAAAGGAAGCAGCGAAGATGAGAAAGATGATACAGGCAGAAAAAGTGCTTCTAAAGCAGCCTGGATTTTCACTTCTGTAGTTTTTGTTTTATCGGTATTTATAATTGTTATGGCGTTTAATCCCGGCATGATGCCGTGGGGAGACACAGTTACTGTTCCTGAACTTTTGGGAAAAACTTTAGAAGAAGCAGAAAAGATTTGCGATGAAACAGGACTTGTCCTTGAAGAAAAGGACGGAGATTATAGTAGCAAATATGCAAAGGGACAAATTATGGAACAAACTCCCGAGTCAGGTAATTACAAAAAAGTTGAAAAAATTGTTGTAAGAGTAAGCCTTGGCAGCTCAAAAGTTTCACTTAAAGATTATGAGGGTGAAGATTTCAACGAGGTTAAGAGCGAGCTTGAAAGACTTGGAATTGACGTAATTATAGAAAGAACAACCGACGACGATTTTCCGCTTGACACAGTAATTAAACATTCGCCCAGTGCCGGAAGCACAATAAAAGCGGGCAGCTCTGTTACATTATATGTAAGTATGGGTAAAGAAAAAACAAAGGTTCCAAACCTTAAGAATATGACGCTTGAGGATGCACGCAGAAAGCTTGAAGAAGAAAACTTAAAGCTTGGCGATGTGACCTACAGTGAAAATGCAGCTATGGCAAATAAGGTTATTGAACAGTCTGCTCCTACAGACACCGAAGTTGAAATAGAGACAGCGGTTTCTGTTGTTCTGGGAAAAGAACCACAACAAAGCAACACTC
>JAZSKF010000025.1:0-2418 GCA_045534715.1 Clostridia bacterium
CAAGAGGCTCTGACGGCATTGAAGACCCTGCCAGAAACAGTGCAGTAACTGCTGCTGCTTCGGTTCCCTCTTCATCTACCGTTATATATGTTTTATGAAGAATATCGCTGATGAACATATTCCCCTCGTTAAACATATCCCCAAACTCTGCCCCATCTGTAAATGCTTTTTTATACGCCTATTCCTTTCAGAGCTTTTTCAAGCCCGATAGCATATTCAATGTCAAATTTTGGCAACGACAGGTCTGCATATACAGAAGAAAAGTTTGCCTCTTTCAAAGACTTCTCGGGCAGAAAAGAGTTGTCCGACATCATCACATACATACTGACATCTATATTTTCAAGTCTTTCTCGCCCTGCAAACTCTCCCGTTTTATTATCAAGTTTGTCCTCCCTGTTCAGATAGGGAATTTCAATAATTTTCACTCCGTTTTCATCTGTATAGTTCATCCAGCCACTTCTGTTCATAAAGGGAATAGTATGTTTTTTACCATTTCTATCAGTGAAATAGTCATTTTTGGTTGCTTTTTTTGAAAATTCGTCTGCCCATCTCCCTCTGAAATATACAGCGTTTGCAAGCAGTGCCCAAAAATCTGTGTTATTTTCTTCTATAACAGCCGGTATTTTCCCGTTTGTCTTGTCTTTTGCCCAACTATTTATTTTCTTGGCAGCATTTTTGTTTGTAACCTTGCCCACTGTTGCATTAAAAACATCTTCAAGTTTGTTTTTGTATGCCGAAGAAAATCTCTGGTCTGTATTGTCTGTGTTTATCCACGCGGAATTTGATACATTAAGTTTTAAGACTTCCGAATTATTATATTGTGTCATCAGCCATTTTACTCTGTCATTATAAGCAACAAGGTCTTGTGTGCCAAGTGCCGCAAGAATTTCTTCTTTTGTTTCACCCTGTGCACCGTTTGCAGCCATTGCAAGCGCCATTTTTATGGAAACGGGCGAGAAGATATAGTTTTCATCTTTTGGCATTCGGGTGTATAAATCATCCGAAAAAGTGCTGTTTTCGTCAGTCTGCTCGGCATACGGAACACTCTCGACTTTTTGGAACATATCGCAGCCGCACAAACTTATAAGAACAAAAACTGTAATAAGTATAATGCTAATTGTTTTTTTCATATTCACCCCTCCTTAAGAAATTGCAAATCCGCCGATTTTATAATCCCAGCTTCCTGTCTGCGACCAAACTCCTTTGCAATCAACAAAGAAGTTTGCTCCAAGCCCGCTGCGCCATTTTTGCGCATTAAACTTTATAACTCTTAGGCCGTGATAAACCTCTGTTTCCGGGCTTTCGGTAATTGTAAAAAGAAGTCCGTCCTCCCAATGCAGTTCATTTTCTCTGATATATCCTTCCTCCACAAGTTCGTCAAAAGAAAGGGACATTCCTGTTTTCCCCAGCGAATTTGAGAAAATCCACATGATTGCAGATTTTTCTCCGTCGGTGAGATCGCCCGGCGCCTCCTCAAGGTAAACGCTGACAAACTTTGTTTCGCCATTAAGTCCCGGATCTGTTCTCCATAAGTCGTTTAAAACCTTAAGATACATACCGCTAAGGTCGTACAACGCGCCATACGGGTTTTGTTTACTGCCACGACTGTATGCGGCTATCCCTGTAATGCCCCCAATCTGTGCCGGAAAAGTTTCCATGATCCCGCCATTATAATAAACTTCTATGGGCATTCCGTCCTCCAAAACTGATTTGTCTGCTTTTTTCCCATCCAGAAAAACAGGAATCTCTCCCACACAAACGCTGTAGACCTCAAACTCTTTTTCTCCCGCAACAATAAGGTCCCCACTCTCTGCCCCGTCAACTATTTTAAGAGACAGTTTCGTCGCATTTTCATTTAAAATATCATGACTGTCGGTGTTTGCACAGCCCGACATAAAAATGAAAAAAACAAAAATTGCACAGATAAATTTTTTCATACATGTTCACCGCCCTTTGTTATTGTAAAAATATTCCTCTATATATAAAACTTTTAAAAAAGCAAAAAGGTTGCAACAATTTAAAAAAACAAAAATTTCACTTGATTTTTTATTTTTTTTATGATATAATATGCCCTGTTGTATAAAGCGTATTGTATCGCAGGCGTGGCTGGCTATGCAGCCGAAAACTAAATTTACAACTTATAATTTAATATGCAGGTATGGCGGAATTGGCAGACGCGCATGGTTCAGGCAATGCCACCTCGGTGATTAAATAAATTAAACCGGATTTTTCCGTTTAATATATGAGGATTAATCTGTTTTGCTCCTCCTCGGGTTGCCTCTCCCGTGTAAAAATTATGAGGTTAAAACTTAATATGCGGATATGGCGGAATTGGCAGACGCGCATGGTTCAGGTCCATGTGAAAGCGATTTCATGCAGGTTCAAGTCCTGTTATCCGCACCAAAATCGGAACAGATT
>JAZSKF010000075.1:0-3744 GCA_045534715.1 Clostridia bacterium
ACGTATTCCGGCGTTTTTTGATGTAGTATAAACTAAAAATGTGGTTTAAAAACCGATTCATCCCTAAGACTAACCGCCGCACGGCAGGGAATTTTTCATTTTACTTTGCTTATTTTTATGTTTTCTGCAGGAATACCAGAGTTGGAGGTTATAACATCTGTTACTTTTGTAACAACGTCATCGGTTATTTCCTTGTCATAATCCAGCGTTACAACAGCGTTTTCGTCACTTATGAAAACAACTACGTTGCCAAAACCTTTTGTACCTAAAATTCCCTCACAGATACCTTCGTTTTCCATGTCGTCAGCAATTTTTGCAAGTTGCTGGGTGGCTGATTTTTTTGACTCGGCGTCTGCAGACGGGTTATTTATAATTTCGCGGAGAAGTTCTATCGCTTTGTTTCTTGCGTTTGTTTTTGTCTGGGTAGCGCTTTTTGTTTTGTTTTCTGCAGAAGCATTTACCATTTTTGCTTCACCCAGATATTCTGTAGTATTGTCGTTTTTTTCAGAACCTGTCTTAACATCTGTAGAATTTGGCTGGTATGCCCAATTTATGTAGCCCGCTGCTAAAATCATACAGAAAATAATTGTTACTATTACTTGTTTTCTTTTAAAAACTACCATTTTTTTCAAACCTTTCTTTTAATTGTTGCCTAGGAGAACTGCTATCCGATGGGGCATTATTGCAAGGGACGCCTCCACTGCACGGGAAAGATTTTCTTTGACCGACAAGTCGGAGGCTCCTTCCGATACAACAATAATGCCTTTGACCTTGGGCGTGAACATTTTTTCTATTACAGGACTGGCGGTTGATCCCGACCCCTCCATAACAGTTGTTTGCTCCAACTCTGTTTCAGACTCCCGGGAAACTTCTTTTTTGTCTTTCGCATAGTCGGTTGAACCGAAATCTTCAAGCGAAACAAAGACAGAAACTTTTCCGGCACCGCTAACCTTGGAAAGAACTCTTTCCAGACGGGATTCAAGAGAAAGAGCAGGGTCGGCGCTTTCTTCTTCCTGAGTTTGGGAGTTGGGCGCAGAGTCAAACATCACAAGCAAAATTATTGCACATATTATCACTATAAAAACAGGGAAAAATTTTTTGTCTGTTAAAATTGTTTTTATATTCATAATTTACTCCATATAAGTGAAAATTTCCGGAGGGACTCCCAAAGAATTTGCGGCAGCAAAAACCGCAGTGTCATCCCATTTGCTTATATTTATGGACAGGATATTTCCGCTATCGTCAAATATCACCTCCGAAGAAACATTCTCTATTCCATGAAGGCCAAATGCTTTTTCGACAATCTCCGACACTTTGTCCGATATCACTTTGCTTGATAGCTCATTCAAAGAAGATGTGTCGTTGTTATATAAATTATATGATGTGTTTTCGGGGAATATGCCTTCAAGTGAAAAGTCTCCTTTTATTATTGGAGAGAGAATAAGAATTGCCATAACTATACCGCAAACAAACCGGACAGTTCTTTTTGTTGGAGTTTCAGAAAGAAAAGAGTGTATAAGAGATGCTATAAAACTGAAAGCGGCAAGCCCCAGAATATAATTTTTTATTGTTTCCATACACTACACCGCCGAAATAATCCCTGCACAAATGATAAACATAACTGAAGTGAAAATTACCATGGCAAGAATTATCACTATTGAAGAAGTGAATTCATCAAGAGCAGACGAAAGGCTACCGTCCGAAATGGGAGTAATAATGGCGGAAGTAAATTTGTATACAACGATAATCGCAACAAGCTTTGCTATGGGGGCAAGACAAATATATAAAATCGCAATAACCGAAGCACCTCCCGCTGCGCCTTTTACAAGTCTTCCGCAAGCAATTATACTTTCCATTGTTTCAGATAAAACTCCGCCTACAATAGGCACAAAATTCCCCGCTGCATATTTGATGGTTCTTCCCGCCACATTGTCAAGGTTTACCGCAGCAAAACTTCTGGTGCTTAAAATTGTGGTAAAAATTGTGGTTATTATTCCAAGTCCCCAAAGAGAAGCTTTTTTAAGAGCCGAAGAAAAGCCCACAAGGCTGCGATCGCTTCCTAAAACACTAACGCCGCTTATAAGTGCACTCATTGTGCTTACCGGGAACAAAACACTTGTAATAACCGTGACAGTTGAAGAAATAGCAACAACAGATCCGCAAATTAAAGCAGTTCGTGCAATCCCGCCCGAAGCAGTGATAAGTGTGCCCAGAACTGGTATGGCAGCTTTCATAAAGAAATTCATCTGGTCTATGGACTCCTGTGCTATTTCGCAGGCTGAACTAAAACTTGAAACCCCAAGCATAAAAATAATCATATAACACACATAAAAAGAGGGGTCAAAGCTGTCGCCCGGTTTGACGGCAGCGTTTGTAATTACATTTAAAAGGACAACTATAATTATAATGCAAAGACACAGAGAAATGCTTTCTTTGAGCTCGGTTAAAAGGTTTTTGAAAAATGACCCCGTAACATTTTGTTCCGACGGAACATTTCCTGTCAGAATATCTTCTGCAAGAGAAGAAAAATTTATCTCGTCGTTTATATAAATTTTGTCCGCACCCGAAAGCCTTAACTGCTCTTTTGCAAGGTCTGCTGAAAAAGAAGCAAAAGAGGGGAAGGAAAGGGTCAGAAAACTTAAAAGCAAAACAAAAAGTTTCATAAAAATTTTTGCCTTTCGCTAAACTATTTTATCATGGAAAGTATGAGGCTTAAAAGAGAATTTATAACCGGAAGAGCACTTAAAATAATTGCAATACGTCCGGCAAGTTCAAGCCCCATCGCAAGGGAAGATTGTCCGCAGTCGCGGCAGGTTGCCGCACAAACTGTTGTTATGGTTGAAATTACACAGGATTTTATAATAATAGAGATATACTGGCTGTTTATGCCCGAACGTTCTGAAACATCTGAAATTATTTTAATTGTCTGGTAGAGTGAGGGCAGAATATATATTATCAGACAGGCACCCGCTGCAATTGAAATTAAAACCGAAAAATCGGCACGTTCTTTTTTCAGCAGAATGGATAAAAGAGAGGATATTACGGCTATAGCCGACAGGCTGAGTATATCTTCAATCATAAGTCAAAAAGAGTTTTTATGGTGTCGAAAAGCCCTTTAATTTCAGTGAGCACCATAAGAAGCACAACAATCAGTCCGGCAATAGTTGTAAGCATGGCCTGGTCCTCTCTTCCTGAACGCATTAGAAGCTGTTGCAGAACGGTTACAGTAATACCTATTGCAGCAATTTTAAAAATTAAATCAACACCCATCTATGTCACCTATATAATCAGGACCGAAATTATAACTCCAACAAAAAAACTCATAGCACGATATACTTTTGAGTTGGTTGCAAGGTCGGATTTTGCTTCGCTTAAGGTTTTGTCTAAAATGTTTTTTGTCAGAGAAATTTGTTCTGTCTGGTGTGCAATATCCATACTCCCCAAAGTTTCAGACATCTGAACCAGAAGTTTTTTGTCTTCAGATGTAAGTCCGTTTAAAATATCGATATGTTCTTTCCAGGAAAGGCCCGGGACAAGAGTTCTAAAAAACTCTCCTGTCTGTCCTTTAATGCCGGAAAGCCCCTGAAAAATTTCATTAAGAGGCATCTTTACGGTAGAAATATAGCTTTCAATAGTGGACAGGGCGGCGGACATTTCGCCAAGCAGTTTTATCCATAAGCGAAGGGCAGAGGAAAGCTTTATGCCTACCCAGCTACAGGAAAAGATTATTGTTGCCACACTGAT
>JAZSKF010000104.1:0-5370 GCA_045534715.1 Clostridia bacterium
CTTTTTTGCAATAAGTTGCATAACAAATATAATTGCAACGATGCCTATTCCCACAATATCCGTTTCAAGTCCGGGTTTTATCAGAAGTAGCCCGCCGACAAGAGAAAGAATTCTTTCATACCATGGCATTTTTTTAAGTAAAAATCCTTCCAGCGATGCTGCAACTGCAAAAATACCAACAAGTGAGGTTATGCTGATTTGAACAACTTCCCAAACGGAAGTATCAATAAACAACATTTCCGGGTTGATTGCAAATATATATGGCACAATAAATGCACCAATTGCAAGCTTTGTTGCAGTAATAGCCGTTTTCATGGGATTTGCCTGTGCAATGGCCGCTCCCGCATAAGCCGCAAGTGCAACCGGAGGGGTCAGGTCCGCGACAATTCCAAAATAGAAAACAAAGAAATGTGCTGCAATAGTGGGAACACCCATACGAATTAAAATGGGGGCACAGGTAGCTGCCATAATACAATAGTTAGCCGTGGTGGGAACGCCCATACCAAGAACTATACAACAAAGCATGGTAAGCACCAGAGCAATTATAACCTGGTTTCCCGCAAGTGCAACTATTCCGTTAATCATAACATTTGCAAGGCCAGTCATTGTAATTGTTCCAGCAATTATACCTGCAACACCGCAGGCAGATGCAACGGTAATCATCCCCTGGCCACCGGCTGCAAGTGCTTCCCAAATACGTTTTGGTGTTATGCGATTTCCTTTATTAAACAAGCTGACTGCAATAGCCGCAAGTATGGCAATTGCTGCTGCATACTGAATTGAATTTTTGCTTGTGCCTACAAGATAAATAAGAAGAGCAAGTGGCGCAAGTAAGTAAATCTGCTTTAAAAGAGGCAAAAGTTTTGGGCGTTCTTCCTTGGGCATTCCACGCAGTCCTTCTTTTTTTGCTTCCAGGTGAACTGTAATAAACACCCCTGCAAAATAAAGTACCGCAGGTAAAATCGCTCTTACAACAATGTTGCTGTATGGAACACCGACATAGTCTGCCATAAGGAAAGCTGCTGCGCCCATAATCGGTGGCATAATCTGTCCGCCGGTGGATGCCGACGCTTCTGCTGCTGCTGCGAATTCCGGTTTATAACCGGTTTTCTTCATAAGCGGTATTGTAACAGACGCGGACCCAACAGTATTTGCAACAGAAGAACCGGAAACCATACCTTCAAGTGCACTTGCTACAACCGCAACCTTTGCGGGACCGCCTGAAAATCCACCAACAATTGTGTTAGCAATTTTGATAAAGAAATCAGCAATCCCCGTTCTTTCCAGAAATGCACCGAATATGATAAACACAACAATAAATTTGGAACAAACGTTTATTGGTGTCGAAAGTATACCTTCTTTACTGTAGAACAGATAGTGTGTTAAATAGTTGAGTTTTTTCCAGAGGGACGGATTTGAAAGTCCCCAGATAAGCGCATACGCCACAAAAGAGAGTGCCACAATGACGATGGGAAGACCAACGCTTCTGCGACAAACCTCTATAAGTGAAATTATGCCGATAATGCCAATTACAACCTGATACCATTCAAAGTTGCTTCCCTGCTGGATAATATCAACTGCATTTGCCGAATAATACAAAAACGCTCCTGTTCCCAGAAGCATCAGAAGAATATCGTACCATGGAATATAGTTTACCTTCTGAACACCCTTTTTAGCAGGATACATAAGGTACCCTATAAAAACAATAAATGCAACAAAGGTTGTAAGTGTGAGTTCCCACGGCCAGCATGCAAAAAGAGTTACATACAGGCAGAAAAGTGAAAAAGAAGCCAGAATGCAGTTAACTGCAATTTTCGCCTTACCTTCCCAGATTCTGGTATTGGACTCGCGGTCAAATTTCTGCATAACCTCTTCTAAGCCCATCAATCTGTTTTCAGTTTCTGCTTTTTTCCCAAATAACATCCGTTTTCCCCCTTGGTTCTGTTATACTAAAATGGCTGCGACGAACTTTTCGCCGCAGCCACAAATATGCGAATAAATTAATCGACTGCTACTGTAATACCTTTTTCTGAGAAATATTTTGCAGCACCTGCGTGGAAAGGAATTGTAAGACCTTCAGTTGCATTTTCAAGGCTAAGTTCTTTACCTTTTGCATTTTCTGTAGAAATAGCATCAATGTTATCAAAAATTGCTGCTGTCAATTTGTAAACATCTTCTTCAGATGCAGATTCACTTACGATGAGAGTTGCTTTAACTGTTACTGTAACAACATCTTCTGCCTGGCCGTTATATGTACCTGCAGGAATTGTGTAGAGTGAATAGAAAGGACAGTCACTCATAAGTTTTTCAGCAATTGCACCGTCGATAGGAACGAGGTATGCACTGTTTGTTGTGCAAAGCTCTGTAATTGCCGGTGTCGGAGGACCTGCAACGATAAATGCTGCATCAATTTTTCCATCCTTTAAAGCATCTGCACTGTCTGCGAAAGACTGATACTGTGCTTTAATGTCGTTTTCTGTAAGACCTGCTGCTGTGAGTACGTCCACTGCGTTAAAGTAAACACCGGAACCGGGAGCACCGAGGGAAACTGCTTTTCCTTTAAGATCTGCAACAGATTTGATGGAAGGGTCCATTGTAACAAGCTGAACTGCTTCTGCATAAAGGCCTGCAACTGTACGGAAAGAAGTTGTTTTGCCTTCTTCTGTGAAAGAACGTGTGCCTTCCCAAGCATAAGACATAACGTCTGACTGAACTGTTCCGAGCTGATAGTTTCCTGCTTCAATACCCTGGATATTAGCTTTTGAACCGTCAGTTGAAACAACTGTTACGCCAATGCCGGCTTTGTCTTTGATATACTGTCCGAGAACGCCGCCGTAACCATAATATGTACCTGCTGTACCGCCTGTACCCATTGTCATTTTTGTTCCTGTAGTGCTTCCGCAGGAAGCAACAGCGAGTGCCATTACAAGCACCATAAGCATAGCTACTATTCTTTTCATGATAATCCTCCATATCTTTTTAAATATGATATATAATTATATAATATTTTTTGCTATATTTCAATAGTTTTTTTGATTTTATTTTGAAAAAGCAAAAAGACGCATTGCCTGTTCAACACAATCTGCCATGTTTGCCGCCGCATTATCCCTGTCCATCGCCTCTTCTATGGTACAGGCTGACCGAACAATCGGGAAAAAAGCATCAATCCCGTGCTGATTGCAAATTCCTGCATCTCTTGTTGTGCATCCGCAAAAACCTATAACCTTTTTGTCATATTTTTTTGCAAGCTTTGCAATTCCCGTCGGGGCTTTCCCCATAATTGTCTGGCTGTCAATTTTTCCTTCACCCGTAATAACAAGGTCAGCTTCTTTTATATATTTTTCAATTTCAATTTTTTCAAGTATAAGATTGATACCCGACTGAAGTTTGCCATTCAGAAACGCCATAAAAGCAAATCCAAGTCCACCTGCAGCTCCCGCTCCGGGGAAATTCATATCAGTATTTTTATACTTTTGTTTTGTTACTTCTGCAAAATGACAAAGTGAATCATCCATCACCTTGATATCTTCTTTTTTTGCGCCTTTTTGCGGGCCGAAAATTGCACTGCAACCGTTTTCTCCGCACAAAGGATTTGTAACATCACACGCAATATTAAACACACATTCTGACAGTTCCGGAACTACTTTGTCATCTTTTATCTGAGCAATTTTGCCTATGTCTTTTGCTCCAAGCGAAATTTCATTTCCGTCTTTGTCAAGGAGCTGATAGCCGAGCGCCTGAAGCATTCCTGCACCGCCGTCGTTGGTTGCACTTCCGCCAATGCCGATAATAAATTCTCTGCAACCTTTTGAAATTGCGTCCCTGATTATCTGTCCCACTCCGTAAGTGGTTGTCACCATTGGGTTAAGCTGCGTTTTGTCAATCAGAATAATTCCTGCAGCAGCTGCCATTTCAATTATTGCAGTTTTCCCAACCATACCATATTCTGCAACAATTTCTTCACCCAGAGGATTTTTAACAGAAACTTTTTGTATTTCTCCGCCCAGACCATAGACAAGAGCTTGAACAGTTCCCTCTCCGCCGTCTGCTATGGGCAAAATTTTTATTTCCTCATTGGGAAAACATCTTTTAATTCCTTCACTTGCCGCATTTCCCGCTTCAAGAGAAGTAAGACTTCCTTTAAAGGAATCTATTGCAACTAAAATATTCATTTGTTTCTCCTCATTTTTTAACAACAACCGAAATTCCGTCCGGAATTGCCGTAATTTTAATACTATCTTTATTTAATATTGTTCTTGCTTTTAAAAGTGCCTCCTCAATAGATTTGGCAGGTATCATATGCATTTTTTCAACCAATTCATCTTCCATTTCGGAAATATATATAACAGTTGATTTCATCAGAATTCTCAAAAGAATCTGCGCCTGCCACTGGTCCGGAACCGTTTCGGTTCTTTTCTGGGAAAGAAGAGTTTTCATCATTTCCCCGACATCTTCTTTCTCCGAGAGAAGATTATAAAAATGGTCGCTTCCTGACCCGTCAGAAGTTTCGGAAAGCATAATTATTACGCCTCCCCTTTTAACTGCCGCTTCTGCTGCCGTCATCCCTTTTACCGCCTGGTAGACATTCTGGTCAAGCGGATAACCACCGTTTGATGTAATTACAACATCTGCCCCGGTCCCTTTTACTCCGCACAGAGTTGATAAAAAGTCGGTTCCCTTTTTATGAGCTTTTTCAAGGTCTCCCGCAACAGCGTAAATAACCTTTTTTTCTCCGTTTAAAACAACATTTACAATAAATGTAAGCTTGGCAGCCTTTGCTGCCCAGAGCATATCCTTGTGAACGGGATTGTTTTCAAGAACTCCCGTTCTTGCATTTTCACTGTCAATAAACTCTGCACAATGGTTTGCAAGAACTGTTTCACGGCTCGCAATACCCGGCAGAACACTTTTTCTTCCTCCGGAATAACCGGCAAAGAGATGTGGCTCGATAAACCCTTCCGCAACAAGCAAATCAGCTTGTGTTGCTATGGAATTTATTTCACATTCGCCACCTGACGGAAGTTTTCCTAAATTTTCAAGTTTTTCTCTTTCGTCGCAATCGTGAATGTAGATATTTTCATTCTTAACAATTTCTTCCCCAAACTTGTAAATAAGTTCTTCTTTAGTGGTTCCTCTGTGACAACCTGTTGCAATAAGAATTGTAATATCTGCATCAGGACTACCTTTTCTTATTTCTTCAAGCATAGCAGGCATAATAACCTTGCTGGGAACAGGTCGCGTATGGTCACTTGCAATAATAACAATCTTGTTTTTCCCTTTTGCAAGTTCGCACAAACGGTTGGAACCAACCGGGTTTTCAAGCGCCCTTCTTACAAGAGTTACCTCATCTTCCTCCGGAAGATATTCTTC
>JAZSKF010000058.1:0-2806 GCA_045534715.1 Clostridia bacterium
CTTTAAAACTGTTAGTGACCGGCTAGAACAAGTATACAAAGGTCTTGGAGAAATGCAATCAATCGCTCAGGGAGTAGGGGACCTTAAAAAAGTTATGAGTGGGGTTAAAACCAGAGGGATTTTGGGGGAACTCCAGCTTTCAAACATAATTGAACAGATACTTACTCCGTCACAGTATGAAAAAAATATTGCACTGAAACCTGGCAGCAGAGATGTTGTGGAATTTGCAATTAAACTACCAGGGAAAAATTCTGACCCGGTTTATATTCCTGTAGATGCAAAATTCCCGATGGAATCATACCACAGACTTTTGGATGCTTATGATGCAGGCGACGCGGAGCTTGTAAATTCTGCTACAAAAGAAATAGAACAGGCGATTAAAAAGTCGGCAAAAGATATTTTGGAAAAATATATTTACCCGCCGGCAACCACTGATTTCGGTATAATGTTTTTACCTATTGAAGGGCTTTACGCAGAGGTTGTAAGAAATACTGTTCTGTTTGAAACCTTGCAGAATGATTACAAAATTCTTGTTGCGGGCCCCTCCACTTTTTCCGCTCTTTTGACAAGTCTGCAAATGGGATTTAAAACCCTTGCAATAGAAAAACGTGCCGCAGATGTCTGGAATGTGCTTGCAACGGTTAAAACTGAATTTGTTAAGTTTTCAGATGTTCTTGCAAATGCGCAAAACCGCATAAATCAGGCAAACAACGAAATTGACAAGCTTGTTGGTGCGAGAACCAAAAAAATTATGGTTCAGCTTAACAAAGTGAGTGACACGGACGATGCTAAAGAAATGTTGGAGGAATAAAAATTGATTAAATTATTTGAAAAAGGCGCATATTTGTGTGATGGAAAACCTGTCAGCGAGACAGAACAAATAAAAAAGGACAAAAGTGTTTCCAAAAAAGGAACAATGGCATATAAAATTCTTACTGCCCATAACACATCGGGTAACGATGAAAAACTTAAAATTAAATTTGATGTTATGGCATCACATGATATTACATATGTCGGAATAATACAAACTGCAAGAGCAAGCGGACTTGAAAAGTTTCCTGTTCCTTATGTTCTTACAAACTGCCATAATAGTCTTTGTGCTGTAGGCGGTACAATAAACGAAGATGACCACGTTTTTGGTCTTTCTGCCGCAAAAAAATATGGCGGAATTTATGTTCCTGCACACCAGGCGGTCATTCATCAGTTTATGAGAGAAATGTTTGCCGGATGCGGCAAAATGATTTTAGGTTCGGACAGCCACACAAGATATGGTGCGTTTGGTACAATGGCCATCGGCGAAGGCGGACCGGAGCTTGTTAAACAACTTCTTGAAAAAACTTATGATATTGACTATCCGGAAGTTGTAATGATATATCTTGAAGGCGAACCTGTTAACGGTGTTGGGCCTCAGGACGTTGCGCTTGCAATTATAGGCGAAGTTTTCAAAAACGGATATGTAAAAAACAAGGTTATGGAATTTGTTGGGCCGGGAGCTTTAAAACTCAGCATGGATTTCCGTATAGGAATTGATGTTATGACAACAGAAACAACATGTCTTTCTTCTGTCTGGACAACTGATGATAAAACAAAACAGTATTTGAAGATACACGGTAGAGAAGAGGAATATAAACCTATGGCTCCGGAAGAAGGGGCATATTATGATGGCGCAGTTGTTGTAAATCTTTCAAAGATCAAACCTATGATTGCAATGCCGTTCCATCCAAGTAATACTTATACTATTGATGAAGTTAACAAAAATGCAAAAGACATTCTTCACGAGGTTGAAGTTCAAGCAAAATCACAGCTTGACTCTCCAAATATCGATTTTAAACTTACAAACAAGATAGTTGACGGGAAAATTGTGGTTGACCAGGGTGTTATTGCAGGATGTGCAGGCGGCGGATTTGAAAACCTTGTTTATGCTTCTGAAATACTTGCAAATAAAAGTATTGGCAATGGCGAATTTGCACTGAGCGCATACCCGGCAAGCCAGCCTGTATTTTTGGAGCTTGTTAAAAACGGTGCAATCACAAAGCTTATGTCAGCGGGCGTTACTGTCAGAACTGCATTTTGTGGTCCTTGTTTCGGTGCAGGAGATGTTCCTGCAAACAATGCTCTCAGTATTAGACATTCTACAAGAAATTTCCCCAACAGAGAGGGTTCAAAACCCGGACAAGGACAGATTTCTTCTGTTGCACTTATGGATGCACGGTCAATCGCTGCAACAGCAGCAAACGGCGGGGTGCTTACACCTGCCACTGAACTTGATGTTTCCTTTGAAATGCCTGAATATAGTTTTGATAATTCTGCATATACAAGCAGACTTTATAATGGGTTTGGTAAAGCAGATAAAAACGCGGAGCTTAAATTTGGACCTAATATTGCAGACTGGCCGGAAATGTCAGAACTTACTGATAATTTAATTTTAAAAGTTGTCAGCGAAATACACGATCCAGTCACGACCACGGATGAGCTCATTCCTTCAGGAGAAACATCTTCCTACCGCTCAAATCCGCTTAAACTTGCAGAATTTGCACTTTCAAGAAAAGACCCTGAATATGTTGGCAAAGCAAAGAAAGTTCAGCTTTATGAAAAAGAAAGACTTGCGGGCAAAAACCCTGAAACAGTGGATGACGAAATAAAAAATGTTTTTGAAAAAATCAGAAAAATTGTTCCGGGTATAATTCCTGAAGAAACGGCTATCGGAAGCACAATTTTTGCGGTAAAACCGGGAGATGGTTCAGCAAGAGAACAAGCCGCTTCCTGTCAGAAAGTTCTTGGTGGTTTTGCCAACATAGCAAACGAA
>JAZSKF010000067.1:0-3974 GCA_045534715.1 Clostridia bacterium
GTTTTCTACCTTGAGGTATTTAACGAATTTGGCGAAATTCAGGGCACAGGAAGCGGATTTTTCATTGATTCTGCGGGAACTGCGGTGACAAACTATCATGTTATAAAGGACATGTGTATTGCAAAAGCCACTCTGCCTGACATGGACGACACCTTTGAGGTGGAAGGGGTTTATGATTACAGCGAGGAAAATGAATGGGCAGTAATTAAAATTGCCGGAGAAAATTTTAATTTCCTCCAAATCGGAGATGCGTCAACGGCGGAAGGAGGCGCAACCGTTTATGCGATAGGAAGCCCAATGGGACTGCAAAACACTATATCAAACGGCCTCATTTCAAATGTAAACAGAGAGCTTGACGGCGTGCGCTATATCCAGACAAGTGCGGCAATCTCCCACGGAAGCAGCGGCGGCGCTTTTATAAATAAATATGGCGAGGTTATAGGTATAACATCAGCCGGGTTTGTGGACGGAGAAAATTTGGGTCTTGCCATTCCGATAAGCGTGATAGACGGATACAGCAGAGAAAAGCTCACAACACTGGGCGAAATTTTCGGTAAAAAGCTCAATCTGCCAACCCAGAATGAAAGCTTCTCTGCCGAGGATGAGCTTTATTCTGTTGTTATAGCTATGCAGAATGAAAAAATAAACGACAGTATAGCTTATACCGTAAGAGACACAAATGCGGACGGATATATTGAGTTTTCGCTTGTTTTAGACCCCGACAATTCGCTGGAGATTTTAATTTGGCAGGTCTATAAAAATTCCACCTTCTACTACAGCCTGGACCTGACCGGTGAGGGCAGAAAAATATATTATAATTTTGATGATACCGGCACAAGAAACGATTTCACGGGAGAAAGAACAATCTCGCCCGCAGAAATAACAAAAGGGTATAAAGTGAAGTTTGACAGAGAAAAAGGGTCTGTCAACAAAACGACCCATGAGGAAGCGGCGTCCATATATACAAAGTACGGACTTGAGTATATCAACCTGCTCCTTTCAGCAATGGGCTCAAACACAGTAGCCGACCTCGGATTTGTTAATTTTAAATAAAAAACTGCGGGGCTGACATAGCCCCGCAGTTTTTTATTTTTCTGCATAATCAATATCTGTATAAGTTATATAAATATAATTTTCAATCTGGCCGGTATAAATTTCGGTGCGGCCATCGTACCACCAAGAACTATAACTGCCCTCGGTTTCTTCATATTTATCCGGCTCGCCGTACTTTTCTTCAAAAGCTTTTGTAATTCTTTTTGCAAGTTTAGTGTCATATCCGTTTGTCCTGACTCCCAGGCTCACCTGCCAGAGACCTTTTGTCTCCCCGTCAAAACGATAGAAGAAAACAGTGTCATAGTCAACACCTTCGATGGAGGCCAATCTGTAGGAAAGGGAACTTACGGTCTGGTCAAGAGGCTCTGAGCCCTCGCTTCTTATAACCTGCTCCTGAGTCATACCCCATGAGGCTTTGCGGAAATCCCTGTTTGCGACAACAATAATGGAAATGGCAGCGATAATAGCCAAAACAAGAAGTGCAGCAATAATAACAGTCAGTTTTTTATGAGTTTTGAAAAACATGTCTATTTCCTCCTAAAAAAAAGATACCTGGTCAGTTTCCGGCAGATTGTCAAGACAGTGATAGTCTCTCAGCATCTGAAGCACCGACTTTGAAACGTGGGTTCTGGTCTGGAACTCTTGGGCGCTTGAAAACTCACCCTGCTCACGAGCCAGAATAATATTTTCTGCAGCCGCACCGCCAAGGCCGGGCAGAGCAGAAAGAGGCGGCAGAATTTTTCCATCTACCGGCAAAAACCGTTTTGAGTCCGACCTGTAAAGGTCAATGTTTAAAAATTCTATCCCTCTTGCATACATTTCTTTGCACATTTCGAGAATGGTTATAACATTCTTTTCTTTTTGTGAAAGAGAGTCTATGGTATTATATTCCTTTAATGACTGTTCCACTTTTTCTTTCCCAATCATAAGCTGGGCGTCAAATTCGTCAGCACGGACAGAAAAATAGGTGGAATAAAATTCAACAGGATAATGCACTTTATAGTAAGCGATGCGGAAAGCCATCATAACATAGGCAACGGCATGCGCTTTAGGGAACATATATTTAATTTTCTTACAAGAATCAATATACCACGACGGAACGCTGTTGTCAATCATCAGTTGTTCCTGTTCGGGAGTAAGACCTTTACCTTTTCTGACACATTCCATAATCTTGAAAGAATCTTTTTTTGGCAGACCGGCGTATATGAGATAGGTCATAATATCGTCACGGGTACAGATAACCTCTTTAAGAGAGGCAACGCCCGACTTTACAAGCTCTTCGGCGTTGTTTGTCCAAACGTCTGTACCGTGGGAAAGACCGGAAATGCGGACAAGCTCTGCAAAGGTTGTGGGTTTTGTGTCCACAAGCATTTTTCGAACAAACCTTGTGCCAAACTCGGGAATACCATAACTCCCCACGGTAGAATCTATCTGGTCGGGAGTCACACCAAGTGCCTCGGTATTTAAAAACAGGCTCATGGTTTTTTTATCGCCTATTTTAATGTCTGTTGCGCGGGTGCCTGTCAAATCTTCAAGCATACGGATAACCGTCGGGTCATCGTGGCCGAGAATGTCAAGCTTTAAAAGTCTGCCCGAAATGGAATGATAGTCAAAATGGGTGGTGATAATATTGCTTTCAGTGTCGTCAGCAGGATGCTGAACAGGACAGTACCAGTGAATGTCCTCGTCCCTGGGCACAACCATAATTCCGCCCGGATGTTGACCGGTGGTACGCTTAACGCCGGTGCAACCGTCTTTAAGGCGTTCAATCTCTGCTGACGCAGGGGAAAAACCTCTTTTTTCAAAATATTTTTTTACGAAACCGAAAGCGGTTTTTTCTGCAACAGTTGCTATTGTGCCCGCACGGAACACAAATCCTTCACCAAAAAGCACTTCGGTATATTTGTGAGCGTTGGGCTGATAGTCGCCTGAGAAGTTAAGGTCAATATCCGGTTCTTTGTCCCCGTCAAACCCAAGGAAAGTTTCAAAGGGAATGTCGTGGCCGTCTTTGTTATATAAACTGCCGCAGACGGGGCAGTTTTTGTCTTCCATGTCCACGCCCGAGGGAGCAGACCCGTCAGTTACAAACTCGCTGTGTTTACAGTTTGGACAAACATAATGGGGCTGGAGAGCGTTAACCTCAGTTATCCCAAGCAAAAATGCTATAAAGGAAGAGCCGACAGAACCTCTGGAACCTACCAGATAACCGTCTTCAAGCGACTTCCACACAAGCTTTTGCGCAATTATATAAAGCACCGAGAACCCGTGTTTTATAATGGACCCAAGCTCGCGGTCCATTCTCGCCTGCACAATTTCAGGCAAAACTTCGCCGTAAATTTCCTTTGCTCTTGTTTCGGAAATTCTGACAATGTCTTCTTCCGCACCGTCCATTTTGGGAGTGTGCGGCTCGTCGGGAAGCAGCATAATGTCTTCAACCATATCGGCAATTTTATTTGTGTTTTCCACAACAACCTGATATGCGGTTTCCTTGTCAAGATAGGAAAATTCATCAAGCATTTCCTGGGTTGTCCTGAAATAAAGAGGTGCCTGATTGTCCGCGTCGTCATATCCCAAAGAGTCCATAAGAATACGCCTGAAAACCTCGTCCGATGGGTCCATAAAATGAACGTCGCCTGTTGCAACAACGGGAAGTTCCAGCCGGTTTGCCGTTTCAATTATGGTTTCGTTTAACTTGTGAAGTGCACGTTTGCCCGAAACTCTGCCCGACCGGATGAGAAATTCGTTGTTGCCGTCCGGCTGAATTTCCAGATAGTCGTAAAAGCTCGCAATTTTGTCAATAGTTTTTTGTTTTTTGCCGTTGAGTACGGCACGAAAAACCTCGCCCGCTTCGCAGGCGCTGCCCAGAATAAGCCCTTCCCGGTAGGTAGTAAGCAGACTGCGGGGGACAATGGGCTTTTTAT
>JAZSKF010000130.1:0-3854 GCA_045534715.1 Clostridia bacterium
CTACGATCCGACTTAACAGAAAAAATGACAAAAACAAAATGTTTATCGTAAGAAAAAGACAGATAGCGGCAGTATCCTTAATACTGCTTATAGGGATTGCGGGATATCTTAATCTCAGCATAAAAAACGGCGAAGAAGACCCTAATGTTTCTGTTATGTTTAATGAGGCAGCAAAGAAATATTTAAAAGAAAAGGGCGTGAAAATAGATGGCTAAAAAAGAAGTGAAAACAGATCTTTGGGTATGGGAACTTTTGAAACAAGCTGACATCAGCCTTGACGCACAAGGTAGTACCATATATGAAATAGATACAGCATTAAAGACAGCCTCCAAGAAAGGCACGGGACGAGTAGGCTTTCCCGAATATGTCGGGGTAGTTAAAGACTACTTGCTTGTTATCGAGGACAAAGCGGACTTGTCAAAGCATATCAAACTTGACGACGGCGGCGTTATCAGTCAAGAAGTGCAAGCCGTAACCGACTACGCCGTTAATGGTGCTGTGTTCTATGGCAAGCACCTTGCAGAGCATACAAGCTACAAGAAAATTATAGCTTTTGGTGTATCAGGCGACGAGAAAAAGCACAAGATTTCACCTGTGTATATAGACGAAACAGACTTTTACAGGGAATTACCGGAAGTTGAGTCTTTTATATCATTTAACGAGAGCAACATAGACGAATATTTTGTCCGTGAAGTGTTGCAAGAAGATACGGATACCGAAAAAGAAACGGCGGAAATCTTAAAAGACGCAGCCACCTTGCACGAGGATTTGAGGAACTACGGCAGCCTTAAAGATACGGACAAGCCTTTGATTGTTTCGGGCATTTTGCTTGCACTTAGGGAAATAGAGTTTAAGAACTTTGCCATTGACGAACTTACGGGCGACACAATCAAAACCGACGGCGAAAAGATTTACAGAGCAATAGCAGACAACTTGCAAAGGGCTAATGTAGCGCCAGAAGTCAAAAAGCAAAAGCTGTTGTCACAGTTTGCACTAATCAAAGACACAGCCAAACTCAACGGGGTTGAGCCGAAATTACAAAAGACACCCTTGAAACATTTTACAGAGTTTTTATATGACAAGATATATCGCTCCATCCGCTACAGCCAAAGTTCAGAAGATTACATCGGTAGATTTTACGGCGAGTTTATGAGTTATTCGGGAGGCGACGGGCAGACACTTGGTATAGTATTGACACCAAAGCATATAACGGAGCTTTTTTGTGATTTGGTTGACATCAAACCGACGGACACAGTTTTCGATCCATGCTGTGGCACGGCAGGTTTTTTGATTGCGGCTATGCATAAAATGTTAAAGCAAGCAACAACCGACAATGAAAAGCGGGCTATCCGCCAAAAGCAACTGCATGGTGTTGAACTTCAGCCATATATGTTCACAATAGCTACAACTAATATGATTTTGAGGGGCGACGGCAAGAGCAATCTTATAGACACCGACTTTTTGAAGTTGAATCCCAATCAGTTGCAGTTAAAGGGTGCGACTGTTGGCTTTATGAATCCGCCATACTCACAAGGCAGTAAATCAAACCCCGATTTGTACGAGATAGCATTCACAGAACATCTGTTGAACAGCTTGACAGTTGGTGCGAGGTGTGCTGTCATTGTTCCGCAGTCTGCTGTTACTGGAAAGAGCAAGGACGAGCAAGCCGTCAAAGAGAGCATTTTGAAACACCATACCCTTGAGGGTGTTATCTCGCTAAGCAAAGACACATTTTACGGCGTAGGTACTGTTCCGTGTATTGCAGTCTTTACGGCAGGCATACCGCACGAAGCGGACAAAATATGTAAATTTATCAATTTTGAGAATGACGGCTACAAGGTAGCACCGCATGTAGGCTTGGTAGAAACCGAATCCGCAAAGGACAAGAAAGCACATCTTTTGTCTGTATGGCGTGAAGAAATGGAAGCCGAGAGCAAGTTCTGTGTATATACAACAGTAGAAACTACGGACGAGTGGCTACATAGTTTTTACTACTTTAATGACGAGATACCAACCGAAGCGGATTTTGAAAAGACAATCGGCGATTATTTGAGCTTTGAGTTTTCTATGGTTATGCAAGGACGAGAATATCTGTTCAAGGAGGACGGCGAAAATGCTAAATCTTAATGACAGGGAATGGAAAGCGTTTAAAATATCGTCTTTGTTTAAAATAGTATCGGGTAGAGACATAAATTTAGATAACAACTTAGGGGGAATTCCATATGTTAATTCTTCAGGTGTGAATAATGGTATAACTCAATTTATAAATAAATACAAAGTAGTCGTAGAAAATTGCATTACAATTGCAAGAACGGGAACAGTTGGAGCAACCTTTTACCAAAAAAATAAAGTTGCAATTTCAGGGAATATACGAGCTTTAATTCCTGTCGATTTTATATTAAACCAAGCAAAAGCATTGTTTTTAATACAAGCAATAAAAAATACAACAACGGGAAGGTTTAGCTATGGAAAAATTTTAGGAACAGAAAGAATAACAAATCTTAAAATTTTGCTCCCTATTGCAGACGATGAACGGCCAGACTATGCTTTCATGGAACAGTACATTAAAGAACGAGAGGACAAGCTCAAACAGAAATACATTGATTTTGTCAATGCGGAGTTTTCAACACCGCCAATACCGCTTGAGGAAAAGGAATGGAGAGCGTTCAAAGTAAAACATATATTCACAATAGAAAAATGCAAATGCTCAAGTGTATCAACACTGAAACAAGGGAATTTTCCATACGTAGGTGCTACAAATAGAAACAATGGAATAATGTCGTTCGTAGAAAAAAAGGATCAATGGGTAACAAAAGGAAACGGCATTGTGTTTATTTGCGACGGTCAAGGATCAGTTGGGTATTCTATATATAAAAAAGAAGATTTTATCGGATCAACTACTTTGAAATTAGGCAGAAATGAGCATCTAAACAGATATATATCACAATTTTTTGTTGGTGCATTAGACAAGAATAGACAAATGTATAGTTATGGGTATAAGCGAAATGAAAACAGGTTGTGTAATGAAAGTATTATGCTCCCTATAACCAACGACGGACAACCGGACTATGAGTATATGGAGCAATATATCAAAGCGGTTATGTTCGGGAAGTACAAAAAATATCTTGAATATCAAAAGTGTCCGGACTTTAACGAGCAGAGAAGAGGTAGACCATCTTCCGGCATTTAAAATAGCCCTAAGATCTTGTATAATAAACCCCGAAACGAAAATCTCGTTTCGGGGTTTAAACTATTCTTAGGAAAACTTGACATTTTTTTATTTAATCATTGTTCAACTTTTATTTTACCATCTTCCATACCGGTTATTTTTCCTCCTGAAGAAATAACACATTGTATATAATCTATGACCTCTCGGGAGATTTTTTCGCCCGGCAGGAGTATTGGTACGCAAGGCGGGTAAACAGTTACTGCACCGGCAGAAAGAAAGCCCTCACACTGCTCGAGTTCAAGCAAAGTGTGTTTTGCAAAAAGACCGGGATTTTCATAGTCTTTCGTGGCAGCCGGGAAAGGCGGAAGAGAAAAAGCCTTTTTACTTGGCTCATATTTGTTTAACAACCGCAGAAGTTTTTTAAAGTGCCGGCGGATGTTGCCTTTGCCGCAAATGAGAACAACGTTTCCGGTGTCTGCCATTTCAGGCATAATCCCATGTTTTTTAAGATAGCTGTCAAGATGAAACCCTCCTGAAATTACAAGACGCGAAAAATCGTCTGTTTCCAGAATGGGAAGTGGACAGTTTGATTTAAAACAGGAAATATTTTTTTCAAGATGGGAGAAAATTCCCTTTCCTTTTCTGTGCATATATTTAACTGCAAAATCGGTGTAAGCCATAAGTA